>NZ_JBHVPD010000091.1:0-45076 GCF_042887525.1 Kitasatospora sp. NPDC057936 | reverse complement strand
GGGGGGGGGGGGGGGGGCCGGGGGGGGCCGCGGGGGGGGCCGCTCCGGGGGCTGGATGATTTTCCGACTGCCGACTCTGTGGGTGGGGTGTTCTCACCGTTGGCAGTCTGAAAATCACCCGTCACGCCCCTCTCCGCGGCCACCCCCTCCGCCACCCCCTCCCGCAGCGCACCCTCTCGCCTGTGGGGGGAGGGGGAAGGGGGGTGGTTGAGGGGGTGCGTTGGTGCGGCGCGGTGGGGGGGCTTCAGATGGCCAGTGCCGGGGTCGGGTGGGTGGCCATGGTTTGTAGCAGGGTTCGGGCGGTGGAGTCGTTCTGGCGGAAGCCCAGGGAGTTGGTGCGGGGGCGGGCGAAGGCCGAGGCGGCGCGGAGGGTGGTGTGGGGGCCCATGGCGGTGCGGCGCGGGTGTGGGGCGCCGTTCAGGGCGGGGTCGATGAGGCGGCTGTCGTGTGGGGAGATCGCGATCAGGCCGGAGTGGTGGGTGTACTCCTCGTCGGTCAGGACTTCCTCGACGACCCGGTGGGTGTGGTGCAGGTCTTGCAGGACGGGGTCCGCGGTGCGGCCGATGGTGTGCTTCGGGAGGTAGGCCTCGATGAGGGCCGTCGCGGTGACGGTGTGGCCGGGGACGGTGGTTCCGGAGGCTCGCCAGGTGCCGTCGGCCTCGTTCCGGGTGATCCGGATGCCCGCGCCGAGGAACCGGACCACGCCGGCCTCGGAGAGCGCGAGCAGCTGGCGCAGCCGGAAGCCGGGCGGGCCGGAGGCGAGGTGGTTGAAGTAGCCGAAGAACCACCCGTCGACCTCCTCCGCGATCGACCGGGCGGTCAGCAGCCCGGAGCCGATCACCCGGGGGAGCTGGCCGAACAGCGAGAGCAGGGCGAGGAACGCGCCGAGGTCGGCGCTGTGGGCGGGGTCGGCGCGGCGGTCGGCGTCGGCGGTGATGTAGGCGCGCAGGTGGGCCTGGAGTTCGTCTGCGGACCTCAGTTCTGTTCCGGCCAGCGGGCGGTCGAGCCGTTCGAAGTCGAGCCGGTCGGCGGGGTCGGGGACGGCTTCGGCGACGAGGGCGGCGAGTTCGGGGGTGTACCAGCCGTACCGGTCGTAGCGGGCGAGGAACCCGGCCCAGGGCAGGGCGGTGCGTTCGGGGTGTGCGTGGAACAGTTCGTGGTAGTAGCCGAAGCCGACCTCCTTGGCCATCAACGGCCAGACGTCGCGGCGCAGTTCGAGCGGCCCTCCGGTGGCGAGGACGGCGTCGACGGCGGCCGCGCCGAAGTAGCGGGGGAGCGGGGCGGGCGGGCCTTGGAGGCGGTAGCCGGTCTTGGAGTGGTAGGGCACGCCGCGCCGGGAGCCGAGGTGGAGTACCGGTTCGCGGCCGGAGGGGTGGTAGCGCAGCCCGTCCGGGGTGGGTTCGTAGTGTCCGCCGCGGCCTTCGGTCAGGAGCGTGATCAGGTCGACCGCGGCCAGGCCGAGGCCGCGCAGCACGGTGTGCTCGCCGGGGGCGAGGCCCGTGAGGTCGGCGTCGGCGGTGTAGGCGGGCGGGAGGTGGAAGCGGCCGTGCCGGGCGGCGAAGTCGGCGTCGGCGTCGTGGCGGGGGTGCGGGGTGGAGTCGAGGTGGCCGAGGGTGAGGGCGACGTGGTCGGCGGTGAGCGTGCGGTCGCCGAGGTGGACGGTCTGCGGGCCGTCGGCGGGGCCGTCGATCCGCCGGACGGTGTCCCGGTGGACGGTCACGGTGACGTGCGGCGGCAGGTCG
This sequence comes from Kitasatospora sp. NPDC057936, assembly GCF_042887525.1. Taxonomy (NCBI): domain Bacteria; kingdom Bacillati; phylum Actinomycetota; class Actinomycetes; order Kitasatosporales; family Streptomycetaceae; genus Kitasatospora; species Kitasatospora sp. NPDC057936. The sequence goes on along the minus strand of NZ_JBHVPD010000091.1, from coordinate 43,334 downwards.
GCGACGGCGCGGCGGAACACCCAGTCCAGGTAGGCGCTCTGGGCCCGGCGGGTGGGGAAGTCGGTGGGGGCGAGGGTGCGCAGCTCGGCCCGCACGGCCGGGTCCGCGACCTCCCGGTAGGGCGCGAACCCGTGCCGGCGGCGGGCCCATTCGGCGAGCGAGGGGCCGGGGCGGACCGGGCCCTCGATGGTGGAGTGCTCGTCGGTGAACATCGTGACGTCCTCGGCCATCGAGTTCATCCGCAGCAGCGGGGACTGGTCGTGCCGCCAGATCCGGCCCGCGCCCGGCGGGTGCGGGTCGACCAGGTGGACGTGCAACGGCCGGTCGGCGGGCAGGAGTTCGGGGGCGTTGGCGGCGATCCGCTCCAGCAGCCCGGTGCCGCGCGGGCCCGCCCCGACGATGACGAGAACGCTCATGCCCCGACCGCCCGCCGGAGGGCCGCCCGGGCGCGCTGGAGCGGGGTGGGCGGCAGCCCGTCCCGGGTGGCTCCCCTGGCGTAGTGCCGTTCGACGTAGTACTGGCCGACGGACAGGACGGTGGTGATCACCAGGTACCAGATGGTGGCGACCATCAGCATCGGGATGACCTGGTACGACTGCAGGTAGACCAGCTGGACCGAGTACAGCAGGTCGGACACGGCCAGCACGCTGACGATGCTGGTGCCCTTGAGGGCGCCGATCAGCATGTTCCCCGCGGTGGGCACGATCGCCCGCATCGCCTGCGGCACGACGATCCGGCGCAGCACCCGCCACCGGCCGAGACCGAGCGCGGCCGCGGCCTCCAGCTGCCCGCGGTCGACGGACAGGATGCCGCCGCGGATCACCTCGGCCGCGTACGCGGTCTCCAGCAGGGTGAGGCCGATGACGGCGGTGAGGGTGGGCCCGATCAGGTTGACCGTCTTCACGGTGACGAACTCCGGGCCGAACGGGATGCCGAGGCCGAGGGTCGGGTAGAGCGCGCCGATGTTGAAGAAGAACAGCAGCTGGACCAGCGGCGGGGTGGAGCGGAAGAGCCAGATGTAGCCCCAGCTCAGCGTGCGCAGCACCGGGTTGGCGGACAGCCGCATGGTGGCGAGCAGGGTGCCGAGCACGAAGCCGAGGCCGAGCGTGACGGCGGTGAGCCAGAGGGTCAGGCCGAGCCCGTCGAGGACGGACCGCGCGGTGAACCACTCGGCGACGACGCCCCACTGGAAGGCGTCGTTGCGGACGACCGACGCGACCGCCATGACGAACAGCAGCAGGGCGACCGCGGCGGCGATCCACTGGCCGGGGCTCCGGCGGGCGACGATCCGGGCCTCGGCGGCGGGGTCCGGGGGCGGTGCGGGGCGGGCGGTCGGTGCGGGGGAGGGGAGGACGTCCGGCGGAGTGGCCATGGCGGAGGCTCCTGGCGGGAGGCGGGAGGTACGGGTGTCGTCACGTACGGCCGTCACGCCGGCCCGCGTCCCTCAACACGGCCGGCTCTGTGCTCCGCCGTGATCGTAGGCTGCGGCGCGCGCGGGCTGTCAAGGGTGACCAGGAGTCGCGGGAGGACGTCGAGAGATTGCAACAGCGCTGCAATGATGGGCGGTTGACGTACCGCTCGGGCCGCTGGTCAACTTGAGGCCATGTACGCCGAGCAGCTCCTGGTCACCCGCGACCACATCGACTTCGGTCGGGTGTGGTCGGCGGCGTGTCCGGCCTGACCCGGCAGCGGACCGCCGTCCTCCCTCACCGAGGGCTTTCCTGACGGCCTTCCCGACAGCCGTGCGCTGCCGCTCCCCCCGGCCTCACCCACTGCGCTCCGGCAGTTCCCTCGCCCGTCACGTACCCGTGCTCACGGCCGCCCCGCCGCGGCCGCCTCCGGCACGCCCGGATCCGCCCATTCGAAAGGTTCCGCCATGCCCGTCGAGTTCCTCGGCATCGCCGCCACCGGCGACGGTTCGGAGACCACCGCCCGCACCACCGCCGCCTTCGACCGCGACTACACCCTGCGGCTGGCCCGCGCCCACGAGGACCACGGCTGGGACCGCGTCCTGTTCGCGTACGGGGCCGGGTCGCCCGAGCCGGCCGCGGCCGCCGCGTTCCTCGCGTCGAAGCTCGACCGGCTGCAGATCCTGCTCGCCCACCGGCCGAACGTCTCCTACCCGACCTTCGCCGCCAAGACCTTCGCGACGCTCGACCAGATCAGCGGCGGCCGGCTCACCGTCCACTTCATCACCGGCGGCAACGACCACGAGCAGCAGCGCGAGGGCGACTTCCTCACCAAGGACCGCCGCTACGACCGCACCCGCGAGTACATCGGCATCGTCAAGAAGGCCTGGACGAGCCGCGAGCCCTTCGACCACGAGGGCGAGCACTACCGCTTCAACGACTTCGTCTCGGACGTCTTCCCCGTCCAGCAGCCGCGCCCCGGCGTCTCCTTCGGCGGCTCCTCGGACGCCGCCTACGCGGCCGGCGGCGCCGAGGCGGACGTCTACTGCCTGTGGGGCGAGCCGCTGGCCCGCACCGCCGAGCAGATCGAGCGGGTGAAGGAGGCGGCGCGCGCCGCCGGGCGCACCGACGTGCCGCGGATCCAGGTGGCCTTCCGGCCGATCGTCGCGCCGACCGAGGAGCTGGCCTGGGAGAAGGCGCACCGGACGGTGGACGCGATCAGGGCCCGCCGGGCCGGCGGGGAGCTGGTGCGCCGCGGCCGGCCGCTCGGCGCCGATGCTCCGGAGAACACCGGTTCCCAGCGCCTCGTCGAGATCGCCGAGGCCGGCGAGCGCTACGACCGCGCGCTGTGGACCCCGACCGCGGCGGCCACCGGCGGGGCCGGCAACTCCAACGCCCTGGTCGGCACGCCGGAGACGGTCGCCCAGGCCCTGCTCGACTACTACGACCTCGGCGTGGACATCCTCTCCGCGCGCGGCTACGACCTGCTGGACGACGCGATCGACTTCGGCCGGTACGTCATCCCGCTGGTCCGCGAGGAGGTCGCCAAGCGGGACGCCGCGAAGGCGGCGGCGCGGGCGAAGCAGGCCGAGCGCGACCGGCACCAGCTGATCGCGGTGCAGGCGTGAGCGAACCAGCCCATGCGGTGGCGGCCCGTGCCTTGGAGATCCGGCGCGTCACGGTCGACGATCCCCTGGTCGAGCCGCTGCTGCGCGAGCTGACGCACGAGTACACCAGCCGCTACGGCCCCGCGGGGCAGGTCGAGATGACCCGCTACCCGGCGGACGCGTTCGCCGAGCCGCACGGCCTGCTGCTCCTCCTGCTGGAGGACGGCGGGCCGGTGGCCGGCGGCGCGTACAAGCGCTACGACGAGCACACCGCCGAGCTCAAGCGGATGTGGACGGCCTCGGCGCACCGCCGCCGCGGCCTGGCCCGCCGGGTGCTGGCCGAGCTGGAGCGGGCCGCGCTCGCCGCCGGGTACCGCCGGATCTTCCTCACGACCGGTCCGCTCCAGCCCGAGGCCAGGGGCCTCTACCTGGCGGCCGGCTACACACCGCTGTTCGACGTCACCGCCGATCCCGTGGCGATCGGCCCGCTGCCGTTCGAGAAGCACCTCTTCCACTAGCGCACGACCGCACGAAAGGCCTTCCGTGAGAACCACTCCCGTCCGCCGCCTGCTCGCGGCCACGACCGCCCTGCTGCCGGTCCTGGCGGTGGCCGCGTGCGGCGCGGACCCGAAGATCCCGGGCGCGCCCGGTGCGAGCCGACTGGCCGCCGCGGCGGGCCAGGACGTCGTCTCCGGGATTGCCACGTCGGACGCGGCGGCCGCCCTGCTGCCCGAGGAGGTCCGCGCCGCCGGCACGGTGAGGTTCGGCACGTCCTTCGGCTACCCGCCGAGCGCCTTCTACGCCGACCAGGCCACGAAGAAGCCGGCCGGGATCGACATCGACATCACCGACGCCGCCGCCAAGGTGCTCGGCCTCACCGTGCAGCGCGAGGAGGCCGCGTTCGAGACGATCCTGCCCGCCCTCGACAGCGGCAAGTACGACGTCGGCACCGGCAACTTCGGCGTCACCGCGGCCCGGCTGAAGACCATCGACTTCGTCACCTACATCGACGACGGCCAGGGCTTCGCGGTGCGCAAGGACGATGCGGGTGCCAAGCCCGTCACCGATCTCGTCCAACTGTGCGGGCTGACCATCGGCACCGGCGCCGGCACCACCTTCGAGACCACGCTGAACGCGAAGAAGAACGTGTGCGCCGAGGCCGGGAAGAAGCCGTACGAGGTCAAGGCGTTCAGCGACAGCGGCGCCGTGCTCACCGGCCTCCAGCAGGGCCGGATCGACATCGTGATGTCCACCATCAACGGCCTGCGCTACCAGGCCGCGCAGGAGGCCTCGGGGACGCGCTTCCTCGGCGAGTTCCACCGGCTGGACGTCGGCTTCGCGTTCAAGAAGGGCTCCCGGCTGACACCGGCGTTCCGGGCGGCCGTCAACCAGCTGATCAAGGACGGGACGTACGAGCGGATCCTGCGCAAGTGGGGCGTCACCGACTCGGCGATCCCGGAGTCCCTGATCAGCCCGCCCGAACACCCATGACCCCCGGGTCCGTCGGAAGAGCCCCCGGGCCCGTTGGAGGAGTCCCCGCATGACCGTCACCGACACCACCGCCGTCCGCAGACCCGCCGGCACCGCGCGCGGGCCCGGGCACGTCGACCTCGACGAACTGGCCGGGCTGCGGACCGTCCCGGCCCGGCACCCCTGGCGGCTGGCCACCGGGCTGGCCGCGGTCGTGGTCCTCGCCCAGTTCGTCCACGGCCTGGCCACCAACCCGGGCTGGGACTGGGGCACCTTCCGGCTCTACTTCACCGCCGACGTGATCGTCCGCGCAGTCGGCCGCACCCTCGAACTCACCGCCTACGGCACCGTCCTGGGCTTCCTGCTGGGCGCCGTCGTGGCCGCGATGCGGCTGTCGCACAGCCGCATCCTGCGGACCGTCGCGTGGGCGTACGTGTGGGCGTTCCGCTCGATCCCGCTGATCGTCCAGCTGGTGTTCTGGTTCAACCTCTCCTACCTCTACAAGCGGTTCGGCCTCGGCATCCCGTTCGGCCCGACCTTCGGCGGCTTCGAGACGATGAACGTGCTCAGCGCGCTCGGGGCCGCCGTGCTCGGCCTCGGGCTGCACCAGGCCGCGTTCGCCGCCGAGATCATCCGCGGCGGCATCATCGCCGTCGACGCCGGCCAGCGCGAGGCCGCCGCCGCGCTCGGCATCCCACGCCTCCGCCAGGCCTGGCGGATCGTCCTGCCGCAGGCGATGCGCGGCATCCTGCCGTCCGCCGCCAACGAGGTGATCTCGCTGCTCAAGGGCACCTCGGTGGTCTACGTGATGGCCATCGGCGAGCTCTTCTACCAGGCCCAGGTGGTCTACGGGCGGACCGGCCGGGTGGTGCCGCTGCTCATGGTCGCCACCGTCTGGTACGTCCTGCTCACCACCGTCCTGTCCGTCGGCCAGTACTACGTCGAGCGCCACTTCGCCCGCGGCGCCGAGCGCACCCCGCCGCCCACCCCGCTCCAGCGCGCCCGGACGTTCCTCCGGGGCCCCGGCGCGGCCCGCAGCCCGGAAGGACAGTCGTGACCACCCTGACGAAGACCGAGGCGGCCCCCATGGTGCAGGTCCGCGGCCTGCACAAGAGCTTCGGCCCGCTCGCCGTCCTGCGCGGCGTCGACCTGGACGTCCCGGCCGGATCGGTGACCGTCGTGCTGGGCCCCTCCGGCTCCGGCAAGTCCACGCTGCTGCGCTCGATCAACCACCTGGAGAAGCTGGACCGCGGCTTCGTCGCCATCGACGGCGAGCTGATCGGCTACCGGCGCTCCGGCGACCGGCTGCACGAGCTCAGGGAGCGCGAGGTGCTGCGCCAGCGCACCCACATCGGCTTCGTGTTCCAGGGCTTCAACCTGTTCCCGCACCTCACCGTGCTGGAGAACCTGGTCGAGGCGCCGGTCAGCGCGCTGCGCAGGCCGAAGGCCGAGGCCAGGGCGGCGGCGCTGCGGCTGCTGGAGCGGGTCGGGCTGGCCGACAAGGCGGACGCCTACCCGCGGCAGCTCTCCGGCGGGCAGCAGCAGCGGGTGGCGATCGCCCGGGCGCTGGCCCTGGAGCCCAAGGTGCTGCTGTTCGACGAGCCGACCTCGGCGCTGGACCCGGAGCTGGTCGGCGAGGTGCTCGACGTGATCAAGGACCTCGCCCGCAGCGGCACCACGATGATCGTCGTCACCCACGAGATCGGCTTCGCCCGCGAGGTCGCCGACACCGTCGTCTTCATGGACGGCGGCGTGGTGGTCGAGCAGGGCCCGCCGGCCGAGGTCCTGGACCGCCCCCGGCAGGAGCGCACCAAGGCGTTCCTCGCCAAGGTCCTCTGAATCCGCACCCCTTCAGAAATCCCCTTCCCCGTACAGGAGTTCCGCCATGTCCCTGCCCCGCCGCGCCCTGGTCGCCGCAGTCGCCGCCGTCTCCCTCCTCGGCCTGGCCGCGTGCGGCGGCCCCGCGGGCGCCGAGGCGGAGCTCGCCCCGGCCAAGGGCAGCACCGCGCCGGACGGCACGACGGTCAACCTGACGGCCGACCAGAAGCGCGTCACCACGCCCAAGGTGGACGCCATCGCGGCGCTCGTCCCGGAGGAGATCCGCAGACGCGGCACGCTGACCGTCGCCGACAACCTCGGCACCACCCCGCCGCTGGAGTTCTACGCCGACGACGACAAGACCGTCATCGGCGTCGAGCCGGACATCGCCTCGCTCATCGGCAACGTGCTCGGCCTCAAGGTCGAGTTCAACCCGGTGTCCTGGGAGAACATCTTCGTCGGCCTGGACGCCGGCAAGTACGACGCCGGCCTGTCCAACATCACCGTCACCGAGGCCCGCAAGGAGAAGTACGACTTTGCCACCTACCGGCTCGACATCCTCGGCTTCGAGGCCAAGAAGGGCAGCGGCCTGAAGGTGACGGGTGCCAAGGACCTCGCGGGCCGGACGGTCGGCGTCTCCTCCGGCACCAACCAGGAGAAGCTGCTGATCGCCTGGAGCGAGGAGGACGTGCGCAACGGCCTCAAGCCCATCGACATCAAGTACTTCCAGGGCGTCGAGTTCTACCTCGCGCTCTCCTCCGGCCGGATCGACGCCTACGTCGGCCCCAACCCCAGCCTGTCCTTCCACGCCAAGCAGAGCGGCGAGACCGAGGTCGTCGGCACCTACTCGGGCGGCGGCGCCGACGTCCTCGGCAAGATCGCGGCGACCACCAGGAAGGACAACGGGCTGGTCAAGGCGCTCAACGCGGCGATCGAGGAGACGATCAGGAACGGCACCTACGCGCAGGTGCTCAAGCGCTGGGGCCTCGCCAACGAGGCCGTGCAGAGCTCCGAGATCAACCCGCCCGGGCTGCCGAAGACCGCGTCCTGATCCGTTCACCCGTTCGTCTTCCCCCGCCGCTATGGTGGTCCGCCCGGCGGCGAACGCCGGGCGGAGGAAATGGACTTGGGGGGAGACATGCAGGCGGGGGACGTGCTCGACGGCCGCTACCGGCTGGAGTCGCTGCTCGGCCGGGGCGGCTTCGGCTCGGTCTGGCTGGCCACCGACGCGCGGATGGGCCGCAAGGTCGCGGTGAAGGTGCTGCTGGAGGAGCACGCCACCGACCGGGAGGCCGTCAGCCGGTTCATCCGCGAGGCCCGGACGGCCGGCGGGCTCGCCGGCCCGCACATCGTGACGGTGCACGACTACGGCCGGGTGCCGGCCGGGGGCGGCTCGGGGTCGGGGTCGGGTGAGACCCACTACCTCGTCATGGAGTACGTCCGCGGCCGCTCGCTCGCCGACGTCCTCAAGGACGGCGTACCCGACCAGGCCGACGCCCTGCGCTGGGCGCGCCACGTGTGCCGGGCGCTGGACGCCGCGCACCGCGAGGGCATCGTCCACCGGGACATCAAGCCCGAGAACGTCATGATCGCGGAGGACACCGGCAAGGCCAAGGTGCTCGACTTCGGCATCGCCCGCCTGCTCACCCAGAGCGCCGTGCTCACCTCCACCGGCAACATCGTCGGCACCGTGCCCTACCTGGCCCCCGAGGTCTGGTCCGGTGCCGGCGCGGACAGCCGGGCCGACCTCTACGCGCTGGGCGTCATGCTGTACCAGCTGTGCACCGGCCGGCGGCCGTTCCAGGCGTCCTCGGCCGCCGAATACATGTACAAGCACCTGGAGGAGGTCCCGGCGAGGGTCCGCACCGCCGACCCGGCGCTCGGCGACCTCATCGCCCAGCTCCTCGCCAAGGACCCCGCCGACCGGCCCGCCGACGCCGCCGAGGTGCACCGCAGGCTGCGCGAGGTCCGCCCCGGCGCGCCCGGCCACGGCGACCCCGGCCCCAGCCCCGAACAGCTGCGCCGGCGCGCCGACCAGGCCTGGCGGCTCGGCGCGGGCGGCGCGCCCGGGGAGGCCGTGGCGATGCTGCCCGGGATCATCCGCGACCTCGCCCGGATCTGCGGCCCGGCCGACCTCCGTACCCTGCGCACCTGCCACGACCTGGCGGTCTTCCTCGCCCGCGACGGCAGCAGGGGCGCCGCCGTCGCGCTGCTGCGCGAGCTCGTCCCGGCCCTCGCCGCCGCCCCGGAGGCCCGGGCCGACGTGCTGCGCGACCTCGGCCGCTGGGAGCGCGAGCTCCCCGCCGAGGGCCCGGGCGAGCCCCGGGCCCTGACCCTCGACGGCCTGCTCGCCGGCGGCCCGCGGAACGGCTGAGGCACCGACGGGGGTGAAGGGTGTCAACCGTGCGGGACGCCGATTCGGGCCTTCCCCGGGCTGTAGGAATTGATAGGAATTCGCCCACCGGGACGGTCTGGATCGCCCGCGGCGCCGTTGATATACCTCGTTGCCAGACTCGGGACCGGTGTGCGGCCGGCCCGGTGACCTGCGACGAAATGGTGGTGACGGATCGATGAAGCTCCTCCGTGTCGGACCCCCGGGCGCCGAGCGTCCGGTCGTGCTGGGTCAGGACGGCACCGGTTACGACCTCTCCGGCCGGACCCGGGACATCGACGGGTCCTTCCTGGCCGGACTGGACGCGGCCGCGCTCGCCCGGAACGTGGCGGCCGGCCTGCTGCCCGAGGTCGACCTCGCCGGGCAGCGCGTCGGCGCCCCGGTGGCGCGGCCGGGCAAGGTGGTCGGGATCGGGCTCAACTACCGCGACCACGCGGCCGAGGCCGGGGCCGCGATCCCGGACGAGCCGGTGATCTTCCTCAAGCCGAGCTCGACCGTGGTCGGCCCCTACGACGAGGTCCTGGTGCCGCGCGGCGGCGACAAGACCGACTACGAGGCCGAGCTGGCCATCGTGATCGGGCGCCCGGCGAGCTACCTGGCCGGCCACGCCGAGGCGGCGCGGGTGATCGCGGGCTACACGATCGCCAACGACGTCACCGAGCGCGCCTTCCAGCTGGAGCGCGGCGGCCAGTGGGCCAAGGGCAAGTCGGCGCAGACGTTCACCCCGCTGGGCCCGTGGCTGGTCACCGCCGACGAGGTGGCCGACCCCCAGCGGCTGCCGCTGCGGCTCTGGGTCAACGGCGAGCTCCGGCAGGACGGCAGCACCGCGCACATGATCTTCCCGGTGCTCGAACTCGTCCGCTACGTCAGCCAGTTCATGGCCCTGGAGCCCGGCGACGTGATCGTCACCGGTACCCCGGCGGGCGTCACCCTGGGCCACCCGGGCGCGGCGTTCCTGGCCCCGGGCGACGTCGTCGAGATCGAGATCGACGGCCTCGGCCGCCAGCGCCAGGTGCTCGGCAAGGCCTGAGCACCCGCCGCCCGACCCCAGGCACGGGGGTCGGGAGGCCACCCCGGCTCCACCGTTCCACCGCGGCCCGCGCCCCCTACCGCCCGGCCGCCAGCACCGCCCGCAGCCGCTCCGCCCGCGGCGCGTCCGGCCCCTCCAGCGCGAGCAGCGCGGCCAGCACCTGCGCCGTCTGCGGATCGTGCAGCGCCGTCGCCGCCGCCATCGCCGTGAACTGGTCGACCAGCCAGTCGCGCAGCTCGGCCACCGGCAGCGCGCGCCCCTCGTCCAGCCAGCTGAGCGAGGCCCCCTCGACCACCGCGATCCACGACCGCACCAGCAGCGTGAGCCGCGGGCCCGCCTCCCGGACGCCCAGGTGCCGCAGCGTGCGCCGCAGCGCCGCCCGCCGGACGTCGTCGACGATCGCCGAGGTGCGGGCCGTCTCCACCACCGAACCGCCGCGCAGCAGCGCCGAGTAACCGGCGTCGTGCTCGGCGACGAACGCGAAGTAGCCGTCCAGGACGGCCGACAGCTGCTCGGACGGCGTGCCGGTGAGCGGGACGGCGAAGCGGCTGGTCAGCTCGTCGGCGGCGGTGCGCAGCGCGGCCTCGTAGAGCTGCTGCTTGCCGCCCGCGAAGTAGCGGTAGACGAGCGGCCGGGAGGCCCCGGCGGCCTCGGCGACGTCGTCCAGGCCGACCTCCTCGGGCGCCCGGGTGGCGAACAGCTCCAGGGCCACCGCGATGAGCTGCTCGCGCCGCTGCTGGACCGGCAGCCGCCGGTAGCCGGTGCGGCGCGGCCGCGGTCCGGGGTCGGCCGGGGGGTCCGCCGGGCCGGATGCGGTGGCGGGGCGGGCATCCATGGCGCTCATGGCCGTCAGCGTAATGGGCGTCGGGACGATCGGATCCTGTCGGGCGCCGATGTTCTCGAACGGCTGTTTGCGGGTGCCTTCCGAACGGTTGTCGCGGCGCGCGGCCGGTCGCCGCCCTCCCGTGGGCCACCCGTACCGGGGGGCAAGGGGGTTGCATTCGGCCCGTGCCGCGAAATGATGTCCGAATGGTTGAAGAACTGATCACCTCCGACGGCCCCACCCCGCGCCGCATCGCCGACGGCTACGTCCGCGACCTCGCCGAGCTCGACCCGCTGACCGCGGTCTACCTGGGGCTGAACCCCGAGGACGACCGGCTCCCCGACCTGTCCCCGGCCGGCGCGGAGGCGGTCGCCGACCTCGCCCGCCGCACCCTGGACCGGCTGGCCGAGGCCGAGCGGGCCGGCGCCGCCGAGGACGAGGCCGAGCGCCGCTGCGCCCGGCTGCTGCGCGAGCGGCTGACCGCCGAACTCGCCGTCCACGACGCGGGGGAGGGCTACCGCGCGGTCCGCAACCTGGGCTCGCCGGTGCACAACACGCGTGACGTCTTCACCCTGATGGCCACCGAGACCGAGGAGCAGTGGGCGGTCGTCGGCCGCCGCCTGGCCCGGGTGCCGGTGGCGCTGGCGCAGTACCGGGAGACGCTGGAGGGCGGCATCGAGCGCGGTCTGCTCTCCGGCCCCCGCCAGGTCGCCACCGTGGTCGGGCAGTTCGGCGAGTGGCTGGCCGATGGCGACGTGCCGGCGGGAGAGGCGCCGCGAAGCGGCTCGGACGAGGGTGGTGGCGGGCGACGGGGGGGCTGGTTCGGGCAGTTCGTGGCGCAGGCGCCGGAGGCCCTGCGCGAGGAGCTGTCGGCGCACGCCGTCGCCGCCGCGGACGCGCTGGCCGAACTGCGCGACTGGCTGCGCGACGTCTACGGCCCGGCCGCCGCCGGCACCCCGGACACCGCGGGCCGCGAGCGCTACGGCCGCTGGGTCCGCTTCTGGACCGGCTCCGACCTGGACCTCGACGAGGCCTACGCCTGGGCCTGGGGCGAGTTCCACCACCTGCTCGCCCAGATGGAGAGCGAGGCCGAGAAGGTCCGCCCGGGCGCCGGCCCGATGGAGGCGATGAAGTGGCTGGAGACGGACGGCGAGGGCCTCGCCGGCGCCGAGGCCGCCCGTGAGTACCTCCAGGGCCTGATGGACCAGGCGATCCGCGACCTCCAGGGCACCCACTTCGACCTGGCCGAGCCGGTCACCCGGGTCGAGTCGATGATCGCCCCGCCCGGCAGCGCCGCCGCGCCGTACTACACCGCCCCCTCGCTGGACTTCACCCGCCCCGGACGGACCTGGCTGCCGCTGCTCGGCCGCGAGCGCTTCCCGGTGTGGGACCTGGTGTCGACCTGGTACCACGAGGGCGTCCCCGGCCACCACCTGCAGCTCGCGCAGTGGAACTACGTCGCCGACCGGCTCTCCACCTACCAGGTCAGCCTCGGCGGCGTGAGCGCCAACCTGGAGGGCTGGGCGCTGTACGCCGAGCGCCTGATGGACGAGCTCGGCTACCTGACCGACCCGGGCCACCGCCTGGGCTACCTCAACGCGCAGATGATGCGGGCGCTGCGGGTCATCGTCGACATCGGCATGCACGCCGGCTTCGACTTCCCCGCCGAGTCCCCGTACCGGCCGGGCGAGCCGGTGAGCCCGGAGGCCGCCCGCGAGTTCTTCGGCCGCTACTGCGGCCTGTCCGCGGACTTCCTGGACAGCGAGCTGGTCCGCTACCTGGGCATGCCCGGCCAGGCGATCGGCTACAAGCTGGGCGAGCGCGCCTGGCTGCGCGGCCGCGCAGCGGCGAAGGCGGCGCACGAGGCGCGCGGCGAGGAGTTCGACCTCAAGGCCTGGCACATGGCGGCGCTGTCGCAGGGTTCGCTCGGCCTGGACGACCTGGTCGAGGAGCTGTCGGCGCTGTAGCGGCCGGGCCGTCCGGGCCCCGGTCCGCCGGGGCCCGGACGCACGGTCCGGACGGCGGGGCGCGGACGTAGGCCGACGGTCGCAGGACCCCGGTCGTACGGCCTGGTCCTTTCGTCTCGCACCTCTTATTCCATTGGTCCGATATGGGTCGATTTGGTGAGGTTTTTCCTTGCCATTCGTCCGCATGCGCGTTTGGCTGGAAGGCGACTGCGTGACCTCTCCGTAAGCACTCCGGAAGGCTCGACCAGTGTCTGCGCAAACCGCCACCGGTCATGACGCCGCGGACAGCCGCCGCTGGTGGGCATTGGCGGTCATCGCCATCGCCCAGCTCATGATCGTCCTCGACATCACCATCGTGAACATCGCGCTGCCCTCGGCTCAGCGGGACCTCGGGATCTCGGACGCCGACCGGCAGTGGGTGATCACCGCCTACACGCTCGCCTTCGGCGGACTGCTGCTGCTCGGCGGACGGCTGGGCGACCTCTTCGGCCGCAAGCGCGTCTTCACCATCGGCCTGCTGGGCTTCGCGCTCGCCTCCGCCGTCGGCGGCGGCGCGACCGGTCCGGCCATGCTCTTCGGCGCCCGTGCCCTGCAGGGCGCGTTCGGCGCCCTGCTCGCCCCGTCCGCGCTGGGGCTGCTCTCGACCACGTTCACCAACCCGAAGGAACGCAGTACGGCCTTCGGGATCTTCGGCGCGATCGCCGGCAGCGGCGCCGCGATCGGCTTCATCGCCGGCGGCCTGCTGACCGAGTACCTGAACTGGCGCTGGTGCCTGTTCGTCAACACCCCGATCGCCGTCGCCACCGCCTTCGCGGCCTTCTACGTCCTGGACCGCGACCACATCGCCAAGGGGCGGCGGGTCAGGCTGGACCTGCCGGGCGCGGTGCTCGGCTGCACCGGTCTGCTCGCCATCGTCTTCGGCACCTCCGAGGCCGTCACCCGCAGCTGGGGCGACGCACTGGTGATCGGCTCGCTGGTCCTCGGCGCGGCGCTGATCGCGGCGTTCGTCCTGGTCGAGCGGCGCACCGCGCACGCGCTGCTGCCGATGCACATCGTCGCGGACCGCAACCGCGGCGGCGGCGCGCTCTCGGTGGGGCTGGCGATGGTCGGCATGTTCGGCCTGTTCCTGTTCCTGACCTACTACCTGCAGGTCATCAAGCACTTCTCGCCGGTGGTCACGGGCGTCTCCTTCCTGCCGATGACGGGCGCGATCGTGCTGAGCTCGACCGGCATCGCGGCCCGGCTGATGACCCGGGTGCCGTCCCGGCTGCTGATCGGCCCGGGGCTGCTGCTCGCGGCGGCCGGCATGGCCTGGCTGACCCAGATGAAGGTGGACAGTCCGTGGGCCGCCATGGTGCTCCCGGCGGTGCTGCTGCTCGGCTTCGGCATGGGCCTGGTGTTCATGCCGTCGATGAGCCTGGCCACCCTCGGGGTCGCCCCGAACGAGGCCGGCGCCGCCTCGGCCACCATCAACTCGGCCCAGCAGGTGGGCGGTTCGTTCGGTACGGCGCTGCTGAACACGGTCGCGGCCAGTGCCACGGCGACGTACCTGTCCACCCGGCTCGTGCGGACGCCGCTGGTCCAGGCGCAGGGCGCGGTGCACGGCTACGTCATCGCGACCTGGGTGGCGATGGGCGTGCTGCTGCTGGCGGCGGTGATCGCGTTCCTGATGATCGACCACCGCCCGGCCCCCGGCGAGGCCACGGGCGTCCCGGGTGGCGCCGACGCCGCCGAGGCCGTTGCCGCCGTGGACGGGCAGCCCAGTGCCAAGGCGGGTGCGACCGCCCCGGCGGAGCGCCAGCGCGCCACCTGAAAGTTTCCGCAAGGTCTCGCAGTCAACCTCCGGCGCCTCCTCGACCCCTGGTCACCGTCCAGGGACCGGGGAGGCGCCGCCGTGCTGCCCGGAAGCCTTCGTCGGTGCGGACGGGCCGGAGTCAACTGCCGCCGGGTGACGGCTTTTCTCATGGAGCTTCAAGTCTCGGGTAACAACTTTTCCAGCCGGAGGCGTCATAGTCAGTGACCGGACAACGCCGCCTCCCGGGCAGGAGAGACTCGCATGGGCCAGCACAGCCGCCGCACGACCCCGCGACGCAGATTCCTGGCTCCGACCCTGTTCACCGCGCTCTCGGCGCTCACGGTGGCCGCCGTCGTGACCGGCATGCACTCGCTGAGCCCGTCCGAGGCGACGGCCGCGAGCAGTCCCACCCGCACCTCCCCGGCGGCGACGGCACCCGCGTCGCCCTCGGCCACCGCGGCTCCCACGACCCCCGCGGCCCCCGCGTCGACGTCACCGCTCGCCGAGCCCACGCCGTCGAGCACCCCGACGCCGACCGCCGACACCCCGACGCCCACACCCACACCCACGCCTACTCCTACTCCGACGGCCACCGCCACCGTCACCAAGGCCCCCGGCACCCGCACGGTGAACCTCGGCACCACCGCGGCCGCCCCGGCGACCTCCGAATCGTCCACCGTCGGCGCGCTGTTCAGCGGCTCCGTCGCGGCCGGCAACCACTTCTGCACCGCCAGCGTGGTGCACAGCGCCACCGGCAACCTCCTGCTCACCGCCGCGCACTGCCTCACCAGCACCGACGGCGTGGTGTTCGTGCCGGGCTACCGCAACGGCACGGCCCCGTACGGCACGTGGCAGGTGACCGCGATCCACACCACCACCGACTGGTCCCAGAAGGGCGACGTGGACGAGGACTTCGCGATCCTGGAGACGGCCCCCAGCAACGGCCGCAAGGTCGAGGACGTGGTCGGCGCCAACCGCCTGGGCACCGACGAGTCGTTCGGCGCGACCGTCCGCCTCTACGGCTACCCGGCCGACTCCGAGTCCCCGAGCCTGTGCACCAACGCCAGCGACAAGCAGAGCACCTACCAGCGCGTCATCGACTGCCCGAGCTACCCGGCCGGCACCAGCGGCGGCCCGTGGATCGACACCGCGACCGGGGACGTCGTCGGCGCCATCGGCGGCTACCAGCAGGGCGGGGACACCGACGACGTGTCCTACAGCGCCTACTTCGACCACACGATCGCGACGCTCTACTCCCAGGCCGAGGCCGCCGCCTCCGCCTCCTGAAGCCCGCCGCCCGGCCGCCCACCCCGCGGCCGGGCGGCGTCTCCGCCGGCGTGGTCCGGAAAACGACGAAGGCCCAGATCCGTGGAACAACTCCACTGATCTGGGCCTCGGTTGCAAGTGCCCCCGGTAGGATTCGAACCTACGCACCCGCCTCCGGAGGGCGGTGCTCTATCCCCTGAGCTACGGGGGCCTGCTCTTGCCGTCGGGGCCTGCGCTCCGACGTGGAGAACACTACCAGGCTCCGGCCGTGGTCCGTGCACGGGTTTCGCACCGGGCCGGCCGGGCGCCCGCCGGGCGGAAGTCGGGAAAGGCCGGACGGGGCGGCGGCCCCGCCGATACCCTCGGTGAGGTGTCGGGAGAGTCCGGGCGGGTCCTCGTGGTGGACGACAGCGAGGTGATCCGCCAGCTGATCAGGGTCAACCTCGAACTCGAGGGTTTCGAGGTGGTGACCGCCGCCGACGGTGCCGAGTGCCTGGAGGTGGTCCGCCGGGTGCGGCCGGACGTGGTGACGCTGGACGTGGTGATGCCGCGTCTGGACGGCCTGCGGACGGCGGCCCGGCTGCGCGCGGCGCCCGGCACCAGCGGGCTGCCGATCGCGATCGTGAGCGCCTGCACCCCGGCGGACCTGGATCTGGGGGAGGCGGTGGGGGTGGACGGCTACCTCGGCAAGCCCTTCGACCCGGCGGACCTGGTGGCACTGGTGCGCCGCCTGATGACCCTGGGCGGGCGGCCCGGCGGGTTTCGCCCTGAGCGAACAGAGCGCACAGATCGAGGCTGACACCGCCGCCGGGGCGCCGCACGGGCGTCTCAACCGGCAAACCGAGTGGCGGGCGGGCACCCCGTCTCGCCTACGCTTGGCGTCGTGACCCCCGCAGAGCTTTCCCAGGCAATCCAGGCCGCCGTGAGCGCCGCCGTCGAGGCGGGCGAGCTGGCCGTCGCCGTGCCCGAGCACGTGACGGTCGAGCGGCCCAAGAACAGGGACCACGGCGACTACGCGACCAACGTGGCCCTCCAGCTCGCCAAGGCGGCCGGCAAGCCGCCGCGAGCCGTCGCCGAGGCGCTGGCCGACCGCCTGCGAGGGATCACCGGCGTCGCCAAGGTCGACATCGCCGGTCCGGGCTTCCTGAACATCACCCTGGACACCGCCACCGCCGGTGCGCTCGCCCGCACCGTCGTCGAGGCCGGCGAGGCCTACGGGCGCAACGAGGCCCTCAAGGGCCTGAAGATCAACCTGGAGTTCGTCTCCGCCAACCCGACCGGCCCGATCCACATCGGCGGCGTCCGCTGGGCGGCCGTCGGCGACTCGCTCGCCCGCGTCCTGCGGGCCTCCGGCGCCGACGTCACCACCGAGTACTACCTCAACGACGCCGGCGTGCAGATCACCAAGTTCGCCGCCTCGCTGCAGGCCGCCGCGAACGGCCGGGAGGTGCCCGAGGGCGGGTACGTCGGCGAGTACATCGTCGACATCGCCAAGGCGATCACCGGCGCCGTCCCGGGCCTGCTCGACCTGCCCGAGGCCGAGCAGCTGCAGGTCTTCCGCACCGAGGGCCTCAAGCTCATGGTCGCCGAGATCAAGCGCTCGATGGACGAGTTCGGCACCCACTTCGACGTCTGGTTCTCGGAGAAGTCGCTGCACGACTCCGGCGCCGTCGAGAAGGCCATCACCCGGCTGCGCGAGCAGGGCCACGTCTTCGACCAGGACGGCGCGGTCTTCCTGCGCACCACCGACTTCGGCGACGACAAGGACCGCGTCCTGATCAAGGCCGACGGCGACACCACCTACTTCGCCGCCGACGCCGCCTACTACCTGTCCAAGCGCGACCGCGGCACCGACGTCGCGCTCTACATGCTGGGCGCCGACCACCACGGGTACGTCAACCGCCTCAAGGCCATCTCGGCCTGCGCGGGCGACGACATGAACCACAACATCGAGGTGAAGATCGGCCAGTTCGTGAAGATGCTTCGCGACGGCGAAGAGGTCCGCATGTCCAAGCGGGCCGGCAACATCATCACGATCGACGACGTCGTCGAGTGGATCGGCGTGGACGCCGCCCGCTACACGCTGGCGCGCTCCTCCACCGACTCGACGATCACGCTCGACATCAACCTCCTGACGAGCCAGACCAACGAGAACCCGGTCTTCTACGTCCAGTACGCCCACACCCGGATGTGCGGCGTGGCCCGCAAGGCCGCCGAGCTGGGCGTGGACAAGGGCCCGGCCGAGCAGTTCAAACCCGAGCTGCTCGCCACCGAGTGGGAGTCCGACGTCCTCGGCCACCTCGCCGAGTTCCCGCGCGTGCTGGCCACGGCCGGCGAGCTGCGCGAGCCGCACCGGGTCGCCGTGTACCTGGAGAAGCTCGCGAGCAAGTACCACCGCCTGTACGAGAACTGCATGTTCCTGCCCAAGGGCGACGAGGAGCTCAACGACACGCACCGGGCCCGCCTCTGGCTGGTCGAGGCGACGCGTACGGTGCTCGCCAACGGGCTCACGCTCCTGGGCGTGACGGCGCCCGAGCGGATGTAGGAACCACCCCCAAGCGCACAGCGGGGGCGGCTGACGGTCAACGGGGACCGTCGCCGCCCCTCGCCATAGGTCTCGAAGGACTATGTAGACATGAGCGAGCGAAGCGAGCGAGTCAAGAGAATGGCGGCGCGCGGCGAATGCCCTGCCGAGCGCAGCGAGGTGGGCGCATGAGTCGTTCTGCACACCCCGCAGGCCCCCGGCACGGGGACGTGCTGCCCGAGGGCCACTACCAGGCCCCGCCGGCCGACCTGAACGCGCTCGACCCCAAGGTCTGGTCGCGCACCGTGGCCCGCGACGCCGAGGGCGTGGCCACCGTCGCCGGGATCGACGTCAAGACGCTGGCGGCCGAGTTCGGCACCCCGGCCTACGTCATGGACGAAGAGGACTTCCGCACCCGGGCGCGTGCCTGGCGCGACGCCTTCGGCGCCGACGCGGACGTCTACTACGCCGGCAAGGCGTTCCTCTCCAAGGCGGTCGTGCGCTGGCTGCACGAGGAGGGCCTGAACCTCGACGTGTGCAGCGTCGGCGAGCTGGTCGTGGCGCTGGCCGCCGGGATGCCGGCCGAGCGGATCGCGCTGCACGGCAACAACAAGTCGGTGGACGAGCTGGAGCACGCCGTGAAGGCGGGCGTCGGCCACGTCGTCGTCGACTCCTACGAGGAGATCGAGCGGCTGGCCGCGATCGCCGCCCGGCACGGCGTCCGCCAGCCGGTGCTGATCCGGGTCACCGTCGGCGTCGAGGCGCACACCCACGAGTTCATCGCGACGGCGCACGAGGACCAGAAGTTCGGCCTGTCGCTGACCGGGGGAGCGGCCGCCGAGGCGGTGCGCCGGGTGCTCGGCCACCCGACGAGCCTGGAGCTGCGCGGCATCCACTCGCACATCGGCTCGCAGATCTTCGACATGGCCGGTTTCGAGGTGGCCGCCCGCCGGGTGGTCGGCCTGCTGGGGCAGGTCCGCGACGAGCACGGCGTCCAGCTGCCCGAGATCGACCTGGGCGGCGGCCTCGGCATCGCCTACACCAGCGACGACGACCCCCGCGAGCCGGCCGAGATCGCCGCCGCGCTGGCCGACATCGTCCGCCGCGAGTGCCGGGCGGCCGAGCTGGACGTGCCGCGGCTGAGCGTGGAGCCGGGCCGGGCGATCGTCGGCCCGACCGCGTTCACGCTGTACGAGGTCGGCACCGTCAAGCCGCTGGAGGGCCTGCGCACCTACGTCAGCGTGGACGGCGGCATGTCCGACAACATCCGCACCGCGCTGTACGACGCCGAGTACTCGGTGGCGCTCGTGTCGCGCACCAGCGACGCCGAGCCGATGCTGGTCCGGGTGGTCGGCAAGCACTGCGAGTCCGGCGACATCGTCGTGCGGGACGCCTTCCTGCCGGCCGACCTCGTCCCGGGCGACCTGCTCGCGGTGCCCGCCACCGGCGCGTACTGCCGCTCGATGGCGAGCAACTACAACCACGCCCTGAAGCCCCCCGTGGTGGCCGTCAAGGACGGTGCGGCGCGGGTGATCGTCCGGCGCGAGACGGAGGAGGATCTCCTGCGTCTGGATATCGGATGACGAAATTCTTGTCTCAGATCATGGAACGACCGTAGATCCGTGCGGAAAGTCCCCGAGACTGGTACGGACCGAAGTTCCCGGCGGCCCGAGAAAACCGCCGGAATTACCGAAGCACGATGAATGCAGAGCGGAGTCGGATGATGCGTACGCGCCCGCTGAAGGTGGCGTTGCTGGGCTGTGGTGTGGTGGGCTCCGAGGTGGCGCGCATCATGACGACGACGGCCGACGACCTCGCCGCGCGCATCGGTGCCCCGGTCGAGCTCGCCGGCATCGCGGTCCGCCGGGCCGGCCGGGACCGCCCCGGCGTGCCCGCGCACCTGCTGACCACCGACGCCGAGGCCCTGATCAACCGCGGCGACATCGACGTGGTGATCGAGGTCGTGGGCGGCATCGAGCCGTCCAAACACCACATCCTGTCGGCGTTCAAGCAGGGCGCCTCGGTGGTCAGCGCCAACAAGGCGCTGCTCGCCCAGGACGGTGCCGAGCTGCACGCGGCCGCCGCGGCGGCCGGGGTGGACCTGTACTACGAGGCCGCGGTGGCGGGGGCGATCCCGCTGCTGCGCCCGCTGCGCGAGTCCCTCGCCGGCGACAAGGTGAACCGGGTGCTCGGCATCGTCAACGGCACCACCAACTTCATCCTCGACAAGATGGACACCACCGGCGCCGGCTACTCGGAGGCGCTGGAGGAGGCCACCGCGCTCGGCTACGCCGAGGCGGACCCGACCGCCGACGTCGAGGGCTTCGACGCCGCCGCGAAGGCCGCGATCCTGGCCGGGATCGCCTTCCACACCAAGGTGACCGCGGCGGACGTCTACCGCGAGGGCATCACCGAGGTGACCGCGGCCGACATCGCCTCGGCCAAGGCGATGGGCTGCGTCGTCAAGCTGCTCGCGATCTGCGAGCGGGCCGCCGACGGCGAGTCCGTCACCGCGCGCGTGCACCCGGCGATGATCCCGCTGTCGCACCCGCTGGCCTCCGTCCGCGAGGCGTACAACGCGGTGTTCGTCGAGGCCGAGGCGGCCGGGCGGCTGATGTTCTACGGCCCGGGCGCCGGCGGCTCGCCGACCGCCTCGGCGGTGCTCGGCGACCTGGTCGCGGTGTGCCGCAACAAGCTCAACGAGGCCACCGGCCCCGGTGACTCGGTGTACACGCAGCTGCCGGCCAAGCCGATGGACGAGGTCGTCACCCGCTACCACGTCAGCCTGGACGTGGACGACCGCGCCGGTGTGCTCGCCCAGGTGGCCTCCGTGTTCGCCGAGCACGGCGTCTCCATCGACACCGTGCGCCAGCAGGGCCGTGACGGCGACGCCTCGCTCGTCGTGGTCACCCACCGTGCCACCGACGCCGCCCTGTCGGCGACGGTCGACAAGCTCCGCGCGCTGGACAGCGTGCGGGACGTGGCCAGCATCATGCGGGTCGAAGGGGAGTAAGGAACTAGCCATGAACGCCGTTGCCGAGAACGTCGTCCGAGGCGCGCACACCCACCAGTGGCGCGGCCTGATCGAGGAGTACCGCGACCGCCTGCCGGTCACCGCGGCCACTCCGGTGGTCACCCTGCTCGAAGGCGGCACGCCGCTGGTCCCCGCCCAGGTGCTGTCCGAGCGCACGGGCTGCGAGGTCTACCTGAAGGTCGAGGGCGCCAACCCGACCGGCTCCTTCAAGGACCGCGGGATGACGATGGCCATCTCCAAGGCCAAGGAGGAGGGCGCGCAGGCCGTCATCTGCGCCTCCACCGGCAACACCTCGGCCTCCGCCGCCGCGTACGCGGTGCGGGCCGGGATGGTGTCGGCGGTGCTCGTCCCGCAGGGCAAGATCGCGCTGGGCAAGATGGGCCAGGCGCTGGTGCACGGCGCCAGGATCCTCCAGGTCGACGGGAACTTCGACGACTGCCTGACGCTCGCGCGCGAACTGTCCGAGAAGTACCCGGTGGCGCTGGTGAACTCGGTGAACCCGGTGCGCATCGAGGGCCAGAAGACGGCCGCCTTCGAGATCGTCGACATGCTCGGCGACGCCCCGGACATCCACGTCCTCCCGGTCGGCAACGCGGGCAACATCACCGCGTACTGGAAGGGTTACCGCGAATACGCCACCGACGGCCTGGCCTCCCGCACCCCGCGGATGTGGGGCTTCCAGGCCTCCGGCTCGGCCCCGATCGTGGACGGCGCGCCGGTGCTCAAGCCGCAGACCATCGCCACCGCGATCCGGATCGGCAACCCGGCCTCGTGGGACTTCGCGCTCGCCGCGCGGGACGAGTCGGGCGGCCTCATCGACAAGGTGACGGACCGTCAGATCCTGTCCGCCTACCGGCTGTTGGCCTCGCAGGAGGGCGTCTTCGTGGAGCCCGCCTCGGCCGCCTCGGTGGCCGGTCTGCTGGCCAAGGCGGAGGCCGGCCTGGTCGACCCGGGCCAGCGGATCGTCTGCACCGTGACCGGCAACGGCCTCAAGGACCCGGACTGGGCGGTGGCCGGTGCGCCGCAGCCGCAGATCGTCCCGATCGACCCGGAGGCGGCGGCCCGGCGCCTGGGCCTGCTCGACTGACCCACCGGAACGGGCCCGCCGGAACGGGCCCACCGGGCCCACCGGGCAAAAGGCCTGATGCCCCACCGGACCGCGACGGGCCGACCCTTTCGGGGGTCGGCCCGTCAAAGTTCTCGACTGACACTTTTGTGTCAATTCCACTGCGCATTCCGAACCGATTCCGCCCCGCCCTTTGACCGGGTGGGGTGCGCATTCCGGCCAGAAGCGGCAACACACCAGATCGAAGGCCCACGGGGTGTACCACTGGGGAACCTCTCTTCGATACTCTGGGTCCGGCCGTGTGGCACATGCCCCGGGTCCGTCCCCCTCGCGGGCCGCACCGACGACTGTGACCGCCCGCCCCGGTACGGGGCCCGCGGCCCGCCTCCCCACCCCCGCACCGAGGCGCTCCGCGCCGCCGAATTCCCCAGGAGAGTCCACCGCATGGCCGGTCCCGCGTTCCGTGCCGCCGCCGTCCGGGTCCGGGTCCCCGCGACCAGCGCCAACCTCGGTCCGGGCTTCGACGCCTTCGGACTCGCGCTGGGCCTGTACGACGACGTCGTCGTCCGGGTCGCCGACTCCGGCCTGTCCGTCGACATCGCCGGCGAGGGCGCCGACTCGCTGGCCCGCGACGAGCGCCACCTCGTCGTCCGCTCGATGCGCGCCGCCTTCGACCGCCTCGGCGGCCAGCCGCGCGGCCTCGAAGTGGTCTGCGCCAACCGGATACCGCACGGCCGGGGCCTCGGCTCCTCGTCGGCGGCCATCTGCGCCGGCCTCGTGGCCGCCCGCGCCGTCACCATCGGCGGCCCGTCCGCGCTGGACGACGACGCGCTGCTGGACCTCGCCTCCGAGCTGGAGGGCCACCCCGACAACGTCGCGGCCTGCCTGCGCGGCAACTTCACCGTCGCCTGGACCGACGAGGAGTCGGCCAAGGCGGTCGTCCTGGAGCCGTCCGAGCGGGTCGTGCCGGTCGTCTTCGTGCCCGCCACCGAGGTGCTCACCAAGACCGCCCGCGGCCTGCTGCCCAAGACCGTCCCGCTCGGCGACGCCGCGGTGAACGCGGGCCGCGCCGCGCTCATGGTCGAGGCGCTGACCCGGCGCCCCGAGCTGCTGCTCGCCGCCACCGAGGACCGGCTGCACCAGGACTACCGCGCCTCCGCGATGCCCGAGAGCGCCGGACTGGTGGGCGCCCTGCGCGCGGAGGGCATCCCCGCCGTCATCTCCGGGGCCGGCCCGACCGTCCTCGCGCTCACCGACGAGGCGGGCGCCGACAAGGTGCTCTCCTTCGCCGGGCACCACGGCCACGGCGGCGACCCGGCGTTCGCCGCGCACCGCCTGGAGCTCGACCGCACCGGCGCCACGGTGCTCCCGCTGGACGCCTGAGCAGCACGTCCGGGCGGTCCGCCCGGGCCCGGCGGCGGCACGCCCGCAGCCGGGCCGTCCGGACACGATTGGCAAGCGCAAGGCTGGGGAATGTGTGAGGGGGTCGGTAGTGTTAACCTCATTGCTGCACCAGGTGCCCTCCGGGGCTCGGTGCGCCGCGTCCCGATCCCAGCACTCCGCTGCCGCGGAGTCCCGGCGATATTCGGGGCGACGATTCTCCGGGAGCCCACCGCAGCGCGTACGCAGCCTGCCTGCGCGACTTGCGGCCGCATCCCGAAGCCGTGACGGCACCTGACTCCCACCCGCGGCCTCCCACCTTGAGGCCAGGACGGGCGGAGCGCGGGCCACCGTCACGCGACGGGGGCCCGGGATTCGCAGGCAGCGTGGGGGTACGCCCTTCGGGGAGGTCGGCACACGGCCGGCCCACCGCGCCACTCGCACCACCGTGCTTCGTGCACCGCACCTCGCAGCTCTCCCTCGACGGGCTTCCGCCATTCGAGGGATCCCCGCCTCGGACCGACGCAGTCGAGCGTTGGTCAGGACAGCACAACCGGTCGCCGAGCCAGACAGGCCGACGTCCGCTCCAGGGAAGGACCCTTAGTGAGCGACACCACCGATCTGATGGGCGCGCGCCCGGACGCCGACGCGTCGGACGCCGCCGCCCCCGCTGCCCCGGCCCGGCGCCGCCGTTCGGCCGCCGCGGGCCTGGACGGGATGGTCCTGGCCGAGCTGCAGAAGCTCGCCGCGGACCTGGGCATCACCGGTACCGGACGCATGCGCAAGAGCCAGCTGATCGAGACCATCAAGGAGAAGAGCGGCGGCGACCCGCTGCTCGCCGCCGGTGGTGGCGCCCCGGCCGCCAAGCGCACCGCCGCCAAGACGGACGCCGAGGCCCCGGCCGAGAAGCCGGCCCGCCGCACCAAGGCCGCCGCGGCCGCCGCCGCCCCGGCCGACGAGCCGCAGGCCCAGATCGAGATCCCGGTCCAGGCCGCCGCCGAGACCGCCGCGCCCGCCCGCGCCGAGCGCACCCGCCGCCGCGCCACCTCGGCCGCCGGCGCCCCGGTCGCCGAGACCGCCGCCGCCGAGCCGGCCGCCGTCGTCGTGGCCGAGCCGAAGCAGACCGAGGCCCGCCCGGCCGAGACCCGCGCCTTCGAGGGCCGCGAGGAGGGCCGCACCGAGTCCCGCCGCGACCGCCGCGAGCGCCGCGACCGCCGCGACACCGGCGAGCGCACCGACCGCCAGGAGGGCGGCGAGGTCCAGGCCGGCCAGGACGGCGAGAGCCGCGAGTCGCGCCGCGACCGCCGCAACCGCCGTGAGCGCGCCGACCGCCAGGGCCAGCAGGGCGGCGGCCAGCAGCAGGGCGCCCAGGGCGACGGCCAGGCCCGCCAGGGCGGCCAGCAGCAGACCCTGCAGCAGCCGCAGGCGCAGCAGGGCGGCTACGACGACGACGAGTTCGGCGACGGCCGTCGCGGCCGTCGCGGCCGCTACCGCGACCGCCGTGGCCGCGGCAGCCGCCGCGAGGGCTTCGAGACCGGCGCCCCCGAGCCGCAGATCGGCGAGGACGACGTCCTGATCCCGGTCGCGGGCATCCTGGACATCCTCGACAACTACGCGTTCGTGCGCACCTCCGGCTACCTGCCGGGCCAGAACGACGTCTACGTCTCGCTGGCGCAGGTCCGCAAGAACGGCCTGCGCAAGGGCGACGCCATCACCGGCGCCGTGCGCCAGCCGCGCGAGGGCGAGCGCCGCGAGAAGTTCAACGCCATGGTGCGCCTGGACTCCGTCAACGGCATGGACCCGGAGAGCGGCCGCGGCCGTCCCGAGTTCAACAAGCTCACCCCGCTGTACCCGCAGGAGCGGCTGCGCCTGGAGACCGACCCGGGCGTGCTGACCACCCGGATCATCGACCTCGTGTCGCCGATCGGCAAGGGCCAGCGCGGTCTGATCGTCGCGCCGCCGAAGACCGGCAAGACGATGGTGCTGCAGGCGGTCGCCAACGCGATCACCCACAACAACCCCGAGTGCCACCTGATGGTCGTCCTGGTCGACGAGCGTCCGGAAGAGGTCACCGACATGCAGCGGTCGGTGAAGGGCGAGGTCATCTCCTCGACCTTCGACCGCCCGGCGGAGGACCACACCACCGTCGCCGAGCTCGCGATCGAGCGCGCCAAGCGACTGGTGGAGCTCGGCCACGACGTGGTGATCCTGCTGGACTCGATCACCCGCCTCGGCCGCGCCTACAACCTGGCGGCGCCGGCCTCCGGCCGCATCCTGTCCGGTGGTGTCGACTCGACCGCGCTGTACCCGCCGAAGAAGTTCTTCGGTGCCGCGCGCAACATCGAGAACGGCGGCTCGCTGACCATCCTGGCCACCGCGCTGGTCGAGACCGGCTCGCGCATGGACGAGGTGATCTTCGAGGAGTTCAAGGGCACCGGCAACATGGAGCTCAAGCTCGACCGCAAGCTCTCGGACAAGCGCATCTTCCCGGCCGTCGACGTGGACGCCTCCAGCACCCGCAAGGAGGAGATCCTGCTCGGCAGCGAGGAGTTGGCCATCGTCTGGAAGCTGCGCCGGGTGCTGCACGCGCTCGACTCGCAGCAGGCGATCGAGCTCCTGCTGGACAAGATGAAGCAGACCAAGAGCAACGCCGAGTTCCTGATGCAGATCGCCAAGACGACCCCCGGGTCCGGCGACTGACCGCAGTCGCACGGCTCGGCCGTCACGGAACCCCGGATCGCGCGAGCGGTCCGGGGTTCCGGCGTTCCCGGGCCCGGCTCCGGCCCAGGATCCGGGCCGGTTGTTCCAGAGTCGGTACATCTCGACCACATTGGTGACTCTTGTCCGATTTACCCTGGAGCGTATGGCCGAGCACAAGAGCGTCCCGAGCAACCGCCGCAGAGTCCTGCGGGTGGTCGCCTGCGCGTCCGCCGCGATCGCCGTCCTCGGCGCCGGGGCCGCCGCGTGGGCCTACTTCACGCTCGACGGCAACATCAAGAGCGTCGACATCAACGCCCGGCTGGGCGACGCCCGGCCGCCGGCCGCCACCGACGGCTCGTTCAACATCCTCGTGCTGGGCTCCGACTCGCGGGCCGGCGCGAACGGCGGCCTGGCGGGCGGGGACACCGGTGACACCGCGCGCTCCGACACCGCGATGGTCGTGCACGTCAGCCAGGACCACTCGCGCGCCGAGGTCGTCTCGATCCCGCGCGACACCCTCGTCGACCGCCCCGACTGCACCGACGCGAGCGGCAAGCCCGTGCCGGCCCTCAAGCGCGCCATGTACAACAGCGCCTTCGAGGCCGGCGGCGCCGCCTGCGCGGTCAAGACCACCGAGCAGCTGACCGGGCTGCGGATGGACCACTACGTGCAGGTCGACTTCGCCGGGTTCGCCCGGGTCGTGGACGCGATAGGCGGGGCCACCGTGACCACCACGGTGGCCATCCACGACAAGGACAGCGGGCTCGACCTCCCGGCCGGCGAGCACCACCTCGACGGCCGGCAGGCGCTCGCCTTCGTCCGCACCCGGCACGGCGTCGGCGACGGCAGCGACCTCGGCCGGATCGAGCTGCAGAAGCAGATGGTGAAGTCGCTGCTCCGGCAGACCGGCGGGGCGGGCCTGCTCACCGACCCGGTCAAGCTGTGGTCGATCGGCGACACCGTCACGAAGAGCATCACCACCGACTCGGCGCTCGGGTCGGTGAACGCGCTGGTGGGCCTCGCCCAGGAGCTCAAGGGCATCGGCCCGGACCAGCTGAGCATGGTGACCCTGCCGGTGGTCGCCGCCCCCAGCGACCCCAACCGGGTGGTCGAGCAGCAGCCCCAGGCGAACCAGGTCTGGGCGGCGCTCAAGGCCGACCAGCCGATCCCGCAGGCGGTCGTCGCGGCCCAGCCCGAGAACCCCGCCCAGGCGGCTCCGACGGCCTCCCCGGCGGCCGCGGCGCGGCGCTGAGGGCGTCCGGAATAACCCGGGACACGACCCGGTTTGGGAAGATGCGGCCCGTCCTGGCAGACTGGACCGTCGGTCCCGGTTCACGTGCGGCATTCCAGCCGCCGACCCGGTGCCCTCCCGATACCTAGGAGAACCCCTTGAAGTCCAACGTTCACCCCGAGTACGTGGTCACCCGTGTGACCTGCACCTGCGGCGCCGAGTTCACGACCCGCTCGACCGAGACCAGCGGCGAGATCCGCGCCGAGGTCTGCTCGCAGTGCCACCCGTTCTACACCGGCAAGCAGAAGATCCTCGACACCGGTGGCCGCGTGGCCCGCTTCGAGGCCCGCTTCGGCAAGCAGCACAGCGCGAAGGCCTAGCGCTCCCTCGGCGCCGGTTCCCGGTGCCCCCGTACTCGTTCCGGGGGCGCTGGGGACCGGCGCCGTTCGCGTCCCACCACCCCATCCGATCCCCGGGAAGAAGGCCACCCCCATGTTCGAGGCAGTCGAAGAGCTCCTCGTCGAGCACGCCGACCTCGAGAAGAGGCTGGCCGACCCGTCCGTCCACGCCGACCAGGCCAACGCCCGCAAGCTGGCCAAGCGGTACGCCGAGCTGACCCCGATCACCCGGGTCTACCGGGAGTGGCGGCAGGCCGGCGAGGACATCGAGGCGGCGCGTGAACTCGCCGCCGAGGACCCGGAGTTCATCGCCGAGGTGAAGGACTCCGAGGCGCGCCGCGAGGAGCTCACGGAGGAGCTGCGGCTGCTGCTCGTCCCGCGCGACCCGAGCGACGACAAGGACGTCATCCTGGAGATCAAGGCGGGCGAGGGCGGCGAGGAGTCCGCGCTGTTCGCCGGCGACCTGCTCCGGATGTACCTGCGCTTCGCCGAGCGGACCGGCTGGAAGACCGAGATCATCGACTCCAACGAGTCGGACCTCGGCGGCTACAAGGACGTCTCGGTCGCGGTCAAGACCAAGGGCAACGCCGAGCCCGGCCAGGGCGTCTGGGCCCGGCTGAAGTACGAGGGCGGCGTGCACCGCGTGCAGCGCGTGCCGGCCACCGAGTCGCAGGGCCGCATCCACACCTCCGCGGCGGGCGTGCTGGTCACCCCCGAGGCGGAGGAGGTCGAGGTCGAGATCTTCGCCAACGACCTGCGGATCGACGTCTACCGCTCGTCCGGCCCCGGCGGCCAGTCGGTCAACACCACCGACTCCGCGGTCCGGATCACCCACCTGCCGACCGGTATCGTGGCGTCCTGCCAGAACGAGAAGAGCCAGCTGCAGAACAAGGAGCAGGCGATGCGCATCCTGCGTTCGCGCCTGCTCGCCGCCGCGCAGGAGGAGGCCGAGCGGGAGGCCTCGGACGCGCGCCGCAGCCAGGTCCGCACGGTGGACCGCTCCGAGCGGATCCGCACGTACAACTACCCCGAGAACCGCATCTCGGACCACCGCACGGGCTTCAAGTCGTACAACCTGGACCAGGTCCTGGACGGCGAGCTGACCGCGGTGATCCAGTCCTGCGTCGACGCGGACGCGGCGGCCAAGCTCGCCGCGGCCCAACAGAACTGAGACCGGCGCGCCAGCGCCGGACAACCCCGCAGCCGGAGCGCAGAAACAAGAGGTCGTACGGATGAACCTGCTGCTCGCCGAGGTGGCTCAGGCCACCCAGCGGTTGGCCGCGGCCGGCGTGCCCTCGCCGCGCTTCGACGCGGAGGAACTCGCCGCCTACGTCCACAACGTCAAGCGCAGCCAGCTGCACACGGTGAAGGACGCCGACTTCGACGCCCGCTACTGGGAGGCCGTCTCCCGCCGCGAGGCGCGCGAGCCGCTCCAGCACATCACCGGGCGGGCGTTCTTCCGCTACCTGGAGCTGGAGGTCGGCCCCGGGGTGTTCGTGCCCCGGCCGGAGACCGAGAGCGTCGTCGAGTGGGCCATAGACGCCGTCCGCGACATGGACGTCGCCGAGCCGCTGGTCGTCGACCTGTGCTCCGGCTCGGGCGCCATCGCGCTCGCGCTCGCCCAGGAGCTGCCGCGCTCGACCGTGCACGCCTTCGAGCTCGACGAGGGCGCGCTGGAGTACACCCGGCGCAACATCGACGCCAGCCCGGACCGGGCCCGCATCACCCTGCACGCCGGCGACGCCACCAAGGCCTTCGCCGACGACCGCTCCTGGGACGGCCGCTTCGACCTGGTCATCTCCAACCCGCCGTACATCCCGCTCACCGAGTGGGAGTACGTCGCCCCCGAGGCCCGCGACCACGACCCGCAGATGTCGCTGTTCTCGGGCGAGGACGGCCTGGACACCATCCGCGGCATCGAGCGGGTGGCCGCCCGGCTGCTGCGCCCGGGCGGCGCGGTGGTGATCGAGCACGCCGACCAGCAGGGCGGCCAGGTGCCGTGGATCTTCAACGAGGAACGCGGCTGGACGGACACCGCCGACCACCGCGACCTGAACAACCGGCCGCGCTTCACAACCGCCCGAAGGGTGTCGTTGTGAACGATCGAGCACAGTACGACCGCCCGAAGGGTGTCGTTGTGAATCGGCGAGCACAGCACGACAGCCCGAAGGGCGTCGTCGTGACCCGCCGCGCGCAGGGCCGCGCCGTGAACGTCATGAGCCACTCCGGAAGGGGACCGCACCGATGAGCCGCCGCTACGACTGTGCCGATGCCGGGGACCGCACCACCGGTCTGCGGGAGGCCGCCTCCGCGATCCGCCGCGGCGAACTCGTCGTGCTGCCCACCGACACCCTGTACGGCGTCGGCGCCGACGCGTTCTCACCGGAGGCCGTGGCCGCCCTGCTGGCCGCCAAGGGCCGGGGCCGCAACATGCCCTCGCCCGTCCTGGTCGGCTCCCCGACCACCCTGCACGGCCTGGTCACCGACTTCTCCGAGCAGGCCTGGGAGCTCGTCGACGCCTTCTGGCCCGGTGGCCTCACCCTGGTCGCCAAGCACCAGCCCTCGCTGCGCTGGGACCTCGGCGAGACCCGCGGCACCGTCGCCGTCCGGATGCCGCTGCACCCGGTCGCCATCGAACTGCTGAACGCCACCGGACCGCTGGCCGTCTCCAGCGCCAACAAGACCGGCGGCCCGTCCCCGGCCACCTGCGACGAGGCGCAGGCGCAGCTCGGCGACGCCATCTCGGTCTACCTGGACGGCGGCCAGGCCGACCACGCGACCGCCTCGTCCATCGTCGACGTCACGGGCAAGGTCCCGGTCCTGCTGCGGGCGGGCGCGATCAGCGTCGAGCAGCTGAGGGAGGTCGTTCCCGACCTGGAGGCCGGAAGTTGACACCCACCGCCTCGCTCCACGCCGGTCCGGGCATAGCGCCGTACCTGAGCGTGGGACCCAGGCCGCTGGACCACTTCCGGATCCTGTACGTCTGCACCGGCAACATCTGCCGTTCGCCGATCGCCGAGCGGCTGACCCGGCGTGAGCTCGACACCCGGCTCAGCCCCCGAGTGGCCGGGCGGATCCTGGTGGAGAGCGCCGGCACCTGGGGCCACGTGGGCGCGCCGATGGAGGACCACGCCGCGACCGTGCTCGACGAGTACGGCGCCGACAGCGGCGGCTTCACCGGCCGGGAGCTGCTGGACGAGCACGTGGTCGAGGCCGACCTGGTGCTCACCGCGACCCTGGACCACCGCGCCCAGGTCATCTCGATGGGCCACGAGGCGGGGCTGCGGACCTTCACGCTGAAGGAGTTCACCCGGCTGGTGCGGACGATAGACCCGGGCACCCTGCCGGACCCGCGCCGCGGCGCGGACGTCACCGAGCGTGCCCGCGCGCTGGTCCGGGCCGCCGCCGCGCTGCGCGGCTGGCTGCTGGCCGCCACTCCGGAGTCCGACGAGGTGGACGACCCGTACGGGGCGCCGATCGGCATGTTCCGCAACTGCGGCGAGGAGATATTCCACGCGGTCGACCCGGTGGTCACCGCGCTCACCGGAGTGCCCGCGCACCCCTGAGCGCCCGCGTCCCGCAGGGCCCCGCGCGCGCCCGCCCGGGTGCACCCGGCCCGCGTCGGCGAGCCGCCCGGGGGGCCCGGTCCTACGCTGGAGGGACCGACCCCCGTAGCGCCCGGGAGCACCGCCATGACCGTCACCGACGCCGTGTCCGGCACCACCACGACGACGGGGCGCCCCTGGGCGTCCGAGGCGCTGCACCGGGCCGATCCCCAGCTGGCCGACCTGCTGGCCGCGGAGGCCGAGCGGCGGGCCGAGACGGTCCAGCTGCTGGCGGGGGAGAACCTGACCTCACCGGCCGTCCTGGCGGCCCTGGGCGGCCCGCTGATCGACAAGTACGCCGAGGGGTACCCCGGACGCCGCCACCACACCGGCTGCGCCCTCGCGGACGCCGCGGAGCTCCTGGCGATCGACCGGGCGCGCGAGCTGTTCGCCGCGCCCCACGCCAACGTCCAGCCCCGCTCGGCGACTTCGGCGATGCTGGCGGCGTACGCGGCGCTGCTGCGGCCCGGCGACGGCGTCCTGGCGATGTCGCTGGAGCACGGCGGGCACCTCAGCTGCGGCTCGCGGGCGAACTTCTCCGGCCGGTGGTTCACCTTCACCGGCTACGGCGTGCGCGAGGACGACGGGCTGATCGACCTCGACCAGGTGCGCGAACTCGCCCGCCGGGTGCGGCCGAAGGCCATCGTGGCGGGCTCGATCTCCCACCCCAGGCACCCGGACTGGGCCGGGTTCCGGGAGATCGCCGACGAGGTGGACGCGTACCTCATCGCCTCCGCCGCGCAGACCACCGGCCTGATCGCGGCCGGTGCGGCGCCCTCCCCGGTGCCGTACGCGGACGTCACGGTGGCGGCCACCCACAAGCTGCTGCGCGGCCCGCGCGGCGGCCTGCTGCTGTCCACCGCGGAGCTGGCCGAGCGGATCGACCGGGCGGTGTTCCCGTTCAGCCAGGGCGGCGCGGCGATGAACGAGGTGGCCGGCAAGGCCGTGGCGCTCGCGGAGGCCGCGACGCCCGCCTACCGGGAGTACGCGCGGCGGGCGGTCGCCGGGGCGCGCGTACTCGCCGAGGGGCTCGCGCAGGCCGGTATGCGCCCGTTGACCGGTGGGACCGACACCCACCTCGTGACGGCCGACGTGCGCCCGCTCGGCGTCACCGGGGCCGAGGCGGAGCGGCGCTGCGCGGCGGCCGGGCTGCTGCTCGGCAAGAGCGCCCTGCCGTACGACCCCGCGCCGCCCTCCGAGGCCTCCGGGATCCGGCTCGGCACCGGCACGGTGACCACGCAGGGGATGGGGGAGCGGGAGCTCGCGGAGATCGCCGGGCTGATCGGCCGACTGCTGGCCGGGGACGAGGTCGCGGCGGTCGGCGCGCGGGTGCGGGAACTGGCCCTGTCCTTCGCGGACCGCGGGTGAACGAGCGCGGCGGCGTATCCGGTTCTCCTACCCGGTAGGGCGAACCGCGATGCGCGTCCCCGGCGTCCGACTCAATAAGGTGTGTGCCGTGGCGACGCACCTCGAACCCCGGACAGGCGCGGGAGTACCTTGGGTACCTTCCCGCAGGACAGTGACGCAGGAGGCCAGTGGTGCGTGAGTATCTGCTGGTCCTGTTCACCACCGCGGCCGTCACCTACCTGCTGACCGGCCCGGTCCGGAAGTTCGCGATCGCGGCCGGCGCCATGCCGCCGGTCCGGGCCCGGGACGTGCACCGCGAGCCCACCCCGCGGCTCGGCGGCATCGCGATGTTCGGCGGACTGTGCGCGGGCATCCTGGTCGCCTCCCAACTCGACAACCTGAGCAAGGTGTTCACCCAGGGCACCGACATCCGCGCGCTGCTCTCCGGCGCCGGGATCATGTGGCTGCTCGGCGTGCTCGACGACAAGTGGGGCGTGGACGCGCTGGTCAAGCTCGGCGGCCAGATGATCGCCGCCGGTGTGATGGTCTGGCAGGGGGTCACGGTGATCACCCTGCCGGTGCCCGGTGTCGGCGCGGTCGCCGTCAGTCCCACCCAGGGCATGGTCATCTCGGTGACGCTGGTCGTCGTCATGGTCAACGCGGTGAACTTCATCGACGGCCTGGACGGCCTGGCCGGCGGCATGGTCTGCATCGCCGCGATGGCGTTCTTCCTGTACTCCTACCGGCTCTGGTACGGCTACGCGATCACCGACGCCGCCCCCGCCGTGCTGTTCAGCGTGCTGCTGATCGGCATGTGCCTGGGCTTCCTGGCGCACAACATGCACCCCGCGCGGATCTTCATGGGCGACTCCGGCTCGATGATGCTGGGCCTGATGCTGGCCGTCGCCGCGATCTCGATCACCGGCCGGGTCGACCCGGACCTGATCAACAACGAGACCGGGTCGCAGACCGCCACCGTCCACGCCCTCGTGCCGATCTACATCCCGCTGCTGCTGCCGCTGACCGTCATCGCGCTGCCGCTGGCCGACCTGCTGCTCGCCGTCGTCCGCCGCACCTGGGCGGGCCAGTCGCCGTTCGCCGCGGACAAGCGCCACCTGCACCACCGGCTGCTCCAGGTCGGGCACTCGCACAGCCGGGCCGTGCTGATCATGTACTTCTGGGCGGCGCTGATCGCCTTCGGCACGGTGGCCTTCTCGGTCACCAACACCGGCCGCACGGTGGTGCTGACGCTCGCCGGGCTCTGCCTGGTCGGCCTGGTCGTGCTGCTGACGCCGCGGTTCCGGCCGCGCGCCCCGCGCGCGGTGCAGGCCTTCGTGCCGCCGCGCTACCGCCGGCAGCCCTCCGGTCCGATGGCTGAACTGTCGGCCAAGGACAAGCAACTTCTGGGTGAAGCCGGCGAGGGCTCCTCGGCGTCCTCCGAACCCCACGGTCGGACCACCGGGCGGCGCTAGCAAGGAATTTGACGCTCCGCCAGATGGGTTCACCCGATCGGCGGCACTCTTGCTCCGCCAGTGTGACAGGAGCCACACATTCATGGTAAAGCTCTCATCAAATAGTTTGTGATACCGTTCACGAGTACCGAGAACACGCCGAAAGACCTGACAGGTGGAGGACTTCCGTCCCTGGTCGGTCTCCCTCGACGGGCCCGCCGCTCCAGCGGGCGGCCCGGCGGCGGCCCCTCGGTCCGGTGCCACCCCACCGAGTGTTCTGCCCCGTCCCCGTAACACCGACATGCCGCCGGAGCTGCCGACATGCCGTCCAACGACGCCCGGATCCTCCGAGGCGCCGCGATTCCCACTGCGGTCGCCGGGATCATCGCCATGGCGATCTCGTTCCCCGTCGCCGGTGGGAAGGCTCTGCTCGGCGCCCTCTTCGGCGCGCTGCTCGTGATGGCCTTCTTCAGCTTCGGCCAGGTCGCGCTCGACCGGCTGACCAGGTCGAACCCGCACATCATGATGGCCGCCGCGCTGCTCGTGTACACCACGCAGATCCTGCTGGTCGGCATCGTGCTCGCGGTCTTCAAGAACACCGAGCTCTTCAACCGGCAGGCGTTCGCCTTCACCCTGCTGGGCTGCGCCCTCGTCTGGACGGGCTTCCAGGTGCGCGGCGCACTCAAGGCCAAGACCTTCTACGTCGTCCCCGACGCCTCCGAAAAGAAGGACGACAAGTCCTCCGGCTCGGGACGTCAACAGTGACGAGGCCCGACTGTCCCCCCAACGAGGGGGGCGGTGTTTATGCGCCACTGACGGGCTGCTATCGTCCGTCGCAACAACGGAGTACGGGAAGAGGCCAGGTCTGTCCGGACATTGGACGGATCGCCCCCCGGATCCGCGCAGTCTTCGATGATCCCGCAGTGGTGCAGCGCACCGCCGCGCAGGATCCGCGAGAAACCCATCAAGTTCCAGTGCCGCTCCGTGGCCGCAGGCCGCGCCGACACACCGAGGTTGCCGTAACCATGCGTCACGACGAAGGAGTCCGTGGTGAGTGCTGAACTCCCCCTCGCCAGCAGTTGCCACTTCGGGGACGCTGGCTGTGGCTTCCCGGCGCCGGGTCTGAACGAGTTCTCGTTCAAGCCGATCTTCACGATCGGCGGCGTCGACTTCAACAAGCCGATGCTGCTGTCGATGATCGTCGCCGTGCTGGTGGTCGTCTTCTTCTGGGCCGCCTTCGCCAAGCCGCGCCTCGTCCCGGGCAAGCTGCAGCTGGTCGGTGAGATCGGCTACGACTTCGTCAAGCGCTCCATCGTGCTGGAGACGATCGGCAAGAAGGGCGAGAAGTACGTCCCGATGCTCGTCTCGATGTTCTTCTTCATCTGGCTGATGAACATCATGTCGATCATCCCCTTCGCGCAGTTCCCCGTCTCGGCGGCGATCGCGTTCCCGGCCGGCCTCGCGGCGGTCGTGTGGATCACCTACATGACGCTGACCTTCAAGAAGCACGGCTTCGTCGGCGGTCTGAAGAACCTCTGCTGGCCGTCGGGCATCCCCGGCTGGGTCATGTTCATCCTGGTGCCGATCGAGTTCTTCTCGAACATCTTCGTGCGCCCCTTCACGCTCGCGGTCCGAGCCTTCGCGAACATGTTCGCCGGCCACCTGCTGATCGTGATGTTCTCCATCGCCTCCTGGTACCTGCTCAGCCCGACCCTGGGCGCGCTGTACGGCTCGGCCTCCTTCATCGTGGCCGTCGCGCTGACCGCCTTCGAGCTGCTGGTCCAGTTCCTGCAGGCCTACATCTTCGTGATGCTGGCCAGCAGCTACATCGCCGGTGCCCTGGAAGAGGCGCACTGAGCCCCGGGGCTCCGGCCCCGCCCCGAACCACACCTCCCGGATCGCCCGGTGGCCAATCACCACCGGATCACCACCCCTGCAAAGGACAACGTCAATGAGCATCCTCGCTGAGGGCAACGTCTACGGTTCCGTCGCCTCCATCGGCTACGGCCTCGCCGCGATCGGCCCCGGCATCGGCGTCGGTCTGATCTTCGGCAACGGTGTCCAGGCCATGGCCCGTCAGCCCGAGGCTGCCGGTCTCATCCGTTCCAACATGTTCATCGGCTTCGCGCTGACCGAGGCGCTCGCCCTCATCGGCATCGTCATGCCGTTCGTCTTCGGCAACAAGTAATCCGCCGTAGACCCTTTCTGAGGAAGGTCCAGATATGAGCCCCGTGCTTTCGCTCGCGGCCGAGGAGAAGATGAACCCTCTCCTCCCCGCGTGGCCCGAGGTGATCATCGGCCTGCTCTGCTTCTTCATCGTCTTCGGTCTGCTCGGCAAGAAGCTCCTCCCCAGCATCGAGAAGGTGCTGTCGGAGCGCCGGGACGCCATCGAGGGCGGCATGGAGCGCGCCGAGGCCGCTCAGGCCGAGGCCCAGGCCCTGCTTGAGCAGTACCGCGCCGAGCTCGCCGAGGCGCGTCACGAGGCTGCCCGCATCGTCGAGCAGGCTCGCGAGCAGGGCGCTGCCCAGCTCGCCGAGATGCGCGAGGAGGGCCAGCGTCAGCGCGAGGCCATCGTCGCCGCCGGTCACGCGCAGATCGAGGCCGACAAGAAGCAGGCGACTGCCGCCCTGCGCCAGGACGTGGGTTCGCTGGCCTCCCAGCTGGCCTCCCGCATCGTGGGTGAGTCCCTCGAGGACCACGCCCGGCAGAGCGGCGTCATCGACCGCTTCCTGGACGAGCTGGAGGCCAAGGCCGCCGTTGCTCAGGGTGCGGCCAAGTGATCGGCGCAAGCCGTGAGGCCCTCGCCGCCGGGCGGCAGAACCTGGAGAGCCTGACCGACTCCACCTCGGTGGACGCGGTCAAGCTCGCCGAGGAGCTCACCGCCGTCACGGTCCTGCTGGACCGTGAGGTGTCGCTGCGCCGCGTCCTGACCGACCCGTCCCGGTCGGGCCAGGACAAGGCCCAGCTGGTCTCCTCGCTGCTGACCGGTCAGGTCTCCGGCGAGACCGCCGACCTGGTGGCCGGCCTGGTCCGCTCGCGCTGGTCCGGTTCGCGCGACCTGGTCGACGCGACCGAGCAGCTCGCCGCGTACGCCGAGGTCATCGCCGCCGACAAGGCGGGCGCGCTGGACGACGTCGAGGACGAGCTGTTCCGCTTCGGCCGCGTCGTGGCCGGCTCGCACGAGCTGCGCGCCGCGCTGACCGAGCCGAAGGCCGGCACCGCCGCCAAGGCGGAGCTGATCAAGAAGCTGCTCGGCGGCCGCGCCAACGCGGGCACCGTCCGGCTGGTCACCGCCCTCGTGAACGCGCCGCGTGGCCGTAGCCTGGAGCAGGGCCTGGAGTCCTACTCGAAGCTCGCCGCCGCGCGTCGCGGCCGGGTGGTGGCCCTGGTCACCACCGCGGTGCCGCTGTCGGACGCACAGAAGGAGCGCCTGTCCGGTGCTCTGGGCCGGATGTACGGCCGCCAGGTCCACCTGAACATCGACGTCGACCCGGAGGTCGTCGGCGGGGTCCGGGTGCAGATCGGCGCCGAGATCATCGAGGGCACCGTGTCGAGCCGCCTCGAAGGCGCTCGCCAGTCGCTCGAAGGCTGAGTACCGAAGCAGCACATCCGACCCTCGGTCGGGAAACCGGCTCCCAACGGAGCCGGCACATCGTACGGCCGGTTCGGCAGACCCGGCCGAGAGTCGAATACTTGCGGCCCTCAATGGCGGGCCGAGGATCGCAAACTAGGAGAGCAGGGAAGCCTGATGGCGGAGCTTACGATCCGTCCGGAGGAGATCCGGGACGCGCTGGCCGACTTTGTCCAGTCGTACCAGCCGGACGCCGCTTCTGTGGAAGAGGTCGGCACGGTCACTGACGCGGCGGACGGCATCGCCCATGTCGAGGGTCTCCCCTCGGTCATGGCGAACGAGCTGCTGAAGTTCGAGGACGGCACGCTCGGCCTCGCGCTGAACCTCGACACCCGCGAGATCGGTGTCGTCATCCTCGGCGAGTTCGGCGGCATCGAAGAGGGCCAGACCGTGCGCCGCACGGGCGAGGTCCTGTCGGTCCCGGTCGGCGACGGCTACCTCGGCCGCGTCGTGGACCCGCTGGGCAACCCGATCGACGGCCTGGGCGAGATCGCCGCCACCGGCCGCCGCGCCCTGGAGCTGCAGGCCCCCGGCGTCATGGTCCGCAAGTCGGTCCACGAGCCGATGCAGACCGGTATCAAGGCCATCGACGCGATGACCCCGATCGGCCGCGGCCAGCGTCAGCTGATCATCGGCGACCGCCAGACCGGCAAGACCGCCGTGGCGATCGACACGATCATCAACCAGCGTGACAACTGGCGCTCGGGCGACCCGAAGAAGCAGGTCCGCTGCATCTACGTCGCCGTGGGCCAGAAGGGCTCCACCATCGCGTCCGTCCGCGGCGCCCTGGAGGAGGCCGGCGCGCTGGAGTACACCACGATCGTGGCCGCTCCCGCCTCCGACCCGGCCGGCTTCAAGTACCTCGCCCCGTACACCGGTTCGGCCATCGGCCAGGAGTGGATGTACGACGGCAAGCACGTCCTCATCATCTTCGACGACCTGTCGAAGCAGGCCGAGGCCTACCGCTCCGTCTCCCTGCTGCTGCGCCGCCCGCCGGGCCGCGAGGCCTACCCGGGTGACGTCTTCTACCTGCACTCCCGCCTGCTGGAGCGCTGCGCGAAGCTCTCCGACGAGCTGGGCGCGGGCTCGATGACCGGTCTGCCGATCATCGAGACCAAGGCCAACGACGTCTCGGCGTACATCCCGACCAACGTCATCTCCATCACCGACGGCCAGTGCTTCCTGGAGTCCGACCTGTTCAACGCCGGCATCCGCCCGGCCGTGAACGTCGGCATCTCGGTCTCCCGCGTCGGTGGCTCGGCCCAGATCAAGGCGATGAAGTCGGTCGCCGGCCGTCTGCGCCTGGACCTCGCCCAGTACCGCGAGCTGGAGGCCTTCGCCGGCTTCGGCTCCGACCTGGACGCGGCCTCCAAGGCCCAGCTGGAGCGCGGTGCGCGCATGGTCGAGCTGCTGAAGCAGGGCCAGTACCAGCCGTTCCCGGTCGAGGAGCAGGTCGTCTCCATCTGGGCCGGCACCACCGGCAAGCTGGACGACGTCCCGGTCGCGGACATCCGCCGCTTCGAGCGCGAGTTCCTGGACCACCTGCGCCTGCAGCACAAGGACCTGCTGGCCGGCATCGTCGAGACCAGCAAGCTGGAGGACGGCACCATCGACGCTCTCACCAGCGCGATCGCCGCCTTCAAGCAGGGCTTCACCACCGCCGACGGCAAGCTCCTCGGCGAGCAGGCCTGAGTCCGGTAGCGAGGGAAAGGACGTAACGACCCATGGGAGCACAGCTTCGGGTCTACAAGCGCCGGATCCGCTCTGTCACCGCGACGAAGAAGATCACCAAGGCGATGGAGATGATCTCCGCGGCGCGCATCGGCAAGGCGCAGCGCGCGGTGGCCGCCTCCACCCCGTACGCCGATGAGCTCACCCGGGCGGTGACGGCGGTGGCCACCCGGTCCAACGCCAAGCACCCGCTCACCACCGAGAACCCGAACGCCACCCGCGCCGCCGTCCTGCTGATCACGGCGGACCGCGGCCTGGCCGGCGGTTACTCGTCCAACGCCATCAAGGCCTCGATGGTGCTCTCCGAGCGCCTGCGCGGCGAGGGCAAGGACGTCGTGACCTACATCGTGGGCCGCAAGGGTCTGTCCTACTACACCTTCCGCAACCTCGCGGTGGGCCAGTCGTGGACGGGCTTCTCGGACAAGCCGGGCTACGGCGACGCGAAGGTCGTGGCGGCCGAGCTGATCGAGGCCTTCACGGCCGAGACCGGCGGCGTGGACGAGATCCACATCGTCTCCACCGAGTTCGTGTCGATGCTGACGCAGAACGCGGTCGAGGCGCGGCTGCTGCCGCTGAAGCTGGACGAGGTCCAGCAGGGCGAGCAGCCGGCCAAGGCGGAGATCTTCCCGCTGTACGACTTCGAGCCGTCGGCCGAGGGCGTCCTCGACGCCCTGCTGCCGCGGTACGTCGAGAGCCGGATCTACAGCGCGCTGCTTCAGTCCGCCGCCTCCGAGCACGCCGCACGTCGGCGCGCGATGAAGAGCGCGACGGACAACGCCGGCGAGCTCATCAAGTCGCTCACGCGGCTTGCCAACTCGGCCCGTCAGGCCGAGATCACCCAGGAAATCAGCGAGATCGTCGGTGGCGCCAACGCCCTCGCCGACGCTAGCCGCGGGAGCGAATGAGTATGACCACCACTGTTGAGCCGACCACGGCGACGGGCCGCGTCGCGCGGGTCATCGGCCCGGTCGTCGACGTGGAGTTCCCCGTCGACGCCATTCCGAACATGTTCAACGCCCTGCACGTCGAGGTGGACAACCCCGACGGCTCGGGCAAGAAGATCCTCACCCTCGAGGTCGCCCAGCACCTCGGCGACGGCCTGGTCCGCGGCATCTCGATGCAGCCGACCGACGGCCTGGTCCGTGGCGCGCAGGTCACCGACACCGGTGCCGCCATCTCCGTGCCGGTCGGCCAGATCACCAAGGGCAAGGTCTTCAACGCCCTCGGTGAGGTGCTGAACGTCGACAAGGCCGAGTTCGAGTCGCAGGTCGAGGTCCGGTGGCCCATCCACCGCAAGGCCCCGAACTTCTCCGAGCTCGAGTCGAAGACCGAGATGTTCGAGACCGGCATCAAGGTCATCGACCTCCTCACCCCGTACGTCCAGGGTGGCAAGATCGGTCTGTTCGGTGGTGCCGGTGTCGGCAAGACCGTTCTGATCCAGGAGATGATCTACCGCGTCGCCGAGAACTTCGGTGGTGTGTCGGTGTTCGCCGGCGTCGGCGAGCGCACCCGTGAGGGCAACGACCTCATCCACGAGATGGTCGACTCGGGCGTTCTGGACAAGACCGCGCTGGTCTTCGGCCAGATGGACGAGCCGCCGGGCACCCGTCTGCGCGTCGCGCTCTCCGCGCTGACCATGGCGGAGTACTTCCGTGACGTCGAGAAGCAGGACGTGCTCCTCTTCATCGACAACATCTTCCGGTTCACCCAGGCCGGTTCCGAGGTGTCGACCCTGCTCGGCCGCATGCCCTCCGCGGTGGGCTACCAGCCGAACCTGGCCGACGAGATGGGCCTCCTGCAGGAGCGCATCACCTCGACCCGCGGTCACTCGATCACCTCGATGCAGGCGATCTACGTCCCCGCGGACGACCTGACCGACCCGGCCCCGGCCACCACCTTCGCCCACCTGGACGCGACGACCGTTCTGTCGCGCCCGATCTCGGAGAAGGGCATCTACCCGGCCGTCGACCCGCTGGACTCCACGTCCCGCATCCTCGACCCGCGGTACATCGCGCAGAACCACTACGAGACGGCCATCCGTGTCAAGGGGATCCTGCAGAAGTACAAGGACCTGCAGGACATCATCGCCATCCTCGGTATGGACGAGCTGTCCGAGGAAGACAAGATCACGGTGCACCGCGCCCGTCGCATCGAGCGCTTCCTCTCGCAGAACACCTACGTGGCCAAGCAGTTCACCGGCGTCGACGGCTCGACCGTTCCGCTGTCGGAGACCATCGAGGCGTTCAACGCGATCGCGGACGGCAAGTACGACACCGTCCCGGAGCAGGCCTTCTTCATGTGCGGTGGCATCGAGGACCTCGAGAAGAACGCCGCCGAGCTGGCGAAGAAGTAATCGCGGCCGGTAGCAGCCGAGTGACCGTGAGGGGTGGGCCCCAACCCTGGGACCCACCCCTCGCGTCGCATCGGCTGTGATTCCGGTCAAATCCGTGCCGCCGGTTTCATGCCGGAGGCGCGGGGCCGTTATTCTTACCGAAACTCCCGAGTAATCGGGGGTTGCATGAGCCTAGGAGCCCACGTTGGCTGAGCTGCACGTCGAGCTGGTCGCAGCCGACCGCAAGGTGTGGTCCGGTGCGGCCACCATCGTCGTCGCCCGTACGGCCTCCGGTGACACCGGCATCATGCCGGGTCACACCCCGGTGCTGAGCGTGCTGGAGACCGGCCCGGTCACCATCCGCACGGTGGACGGCGGCACCGTCGTCGCCGCGGTGCACGGCGGCTTCATCTCCTTCGCCGACAACAAGCTGTCTCTGCTCGCGGAGATCGCCGAGCTGGCGGACGAGATCGACGTCGCTCGCGCCGAGCGCGCGCTGGAGCAGGCCAAGTCCGACCTGGACGCGCACGCCGAGCGTCGCGCCGAGGTCCGCCTGTTCGCGGCGCGCGGCCTCAAGGCGCACGTCTGAGTACGCCTGACCCCGCCTCGGCGGGGTCGACCGACGGTCCCGGGGACGCGCGAGCGTGACCCCGGGACTGTCGTCTCAGTTGGTAGGTCAACGCGGTCGCCTTGTACGACCGATACGGGGAACGCGGGTAGCGAGGAGGTAGGTGAGCATGGTCCTCGCCCTCGTGGTGTGTGCGGCGGTCGTGGCACTCGGTGTGATCGGCCTGGTCGCGTTCGCGGTACGGCGCCGCCTCATCCAGCGGGTGGGCGGCACGTTCGACTGCAGCTACCGGCTCAAAATGCCCGCCGACGCCTCGACGCAGCCCGACCTCGACGAGAACGGCAAACCCACCTCGGCCCCGGTCCCACAGACCGACGGCAAGGGGTGGGTTTTTGGTATCGGCCGGTACAGCGGCGACTCGATCGAGTGGTTCCGGGTCTTCTCGTACGCCCCGCGCCCGCGCAAGGTGCTCCCGCGCCGGGAGATCGAGGTGCTCGGCCGGCGCTACCC
Source organism: Kitasatospora sp. NPDC057936 (assembly GCF_042887525.1). Lineage (NCBI taxonomy): Bacteria > Bacillati > Actinomycetota > Actinomycetes > Kitasatosporales > Streptomycetaceae > Kitasatospora > Kitasatospora sp. NPDC057936. The sequence goes on along the minus strand of NZ_JBHVPD010000091.1, from coordinate 249 downwards.
GGAGGGCCAGGAGGAGCTCGCCCTGCTCTCCGGCTCGGTGGTGCTGCGCTGCCTGCACAACGGCGCCCCGCTGGAGCTCGCGATGAGCGAGGACGCGCTCACCGGCTTCCTCGCCTGGCTGGAGGCGGCGCCGCCCGGACAGAGGGTCAACGTCGCCTAGAAGGCTGATGAAGATCTTGGTGTGATCGGGGCTGCCGCTGTCAGGCGGCAGCCCCGATCTGCCAGGTGGTGCCGTTGTGGGTGAGTCCG
>NZ_JBHVPD010000090.1:0-45092 GCF_042887525.1 Kitasatospora sp. NPDC057936 | reverse complement strand
CCACTCGTCCTTGCTCAGATCTCCCCGCCCCATGACCAGTACAACGAGCCGATCATGCGACGGTCACAAGATCCGCCGTACAGAACCTAGTCCGCCCAGCACGCCGGCCCGGCCCGGGCCGGCGGCCACGCACCGCGGGGGAGGGGCGGCCCATGCCGGAGCAGCCGTCGACGTCGACCGGCACCACGGCACCCGAACGGACGCTGCACGGGCTGCTGCTCCTGACGGAGGCGGTGGTCGAGCTGTGTCTCGCCCCGCTGGGGCAGGACGTTCCCGTCCTCGGCCTCGACGTCTTCGACCGGCCCGAACCGGGCGCCGGCCGCGGCGACCTGCTCGTCGCCGTCCGCGTCGATCCCCGCTCCGAGCAGGCCCTCGCCCTGGTCCGGGCGGCCGGACGCGACGGCGCCGCGGGCGTCGTCTTCCGCGACGAGGGCGCCGGCCCGCCGAACGGCGCGCTGCGCGCCGCCGCGGCCGAGGCCGGGGCGGCACTGCTCTTCCGCCACAGCTGGGTCGACTGGGCGCAGCTGATCGCGGCCCTGCGCGCCGCACTGGAGGTGGCCGGCGAACCGGAGGCCACCACCGTGCCGCTCGGCGACCTGGACGCGCTCGCCGAGGCGCTGGCCCCCCTGGTGGGCGGGGCGGTGACCATCGAGAGCCCGCACTCCCGCGTGCTCGCCTACTCCTCGAACAACAAGGACGTCGACGACATCCGCCGGGACACGATCCTCACCCACCGGGTACCGCCCGACCGCGTGGAGGCGATGCGCAAGAACGGCTTCTTCCACCGGCTGCGCACCACCCCGGGCGCGCTCCACCGCCGCCCGCTCGGGGACGTCCCCGAGCGCGCGGCCATCGCGGTCCGCGCCGGCGAGGAGATCCTCGGCTCGATCTGGGTCGCACCGACCGACCGCCCCCTGCCGCCCACCGTCTCCGACGCCCTCCAGGCCGCCGCCCGCGTCGCCGCCGCCCACCTCCTGCACGACCGGGTGCGCCGCGCCGGACAGCGCGAGCAGGTCCTGGAAGCCGCCCGAGCCCTGCTGGACGGCCGGGGCTCGGCCGACGCACCGGCCCGCACCGGGCTGCCCCCGGCGCAGCCGTGCGCCGTACTGGCCATCGCCGCCACACCCGAGAGCCCTGACACCGACGGCCGGCTCGCCCGCACGGCGGCCGGACACTGCACGGGACAGGGCCACCACGCGCTCGCCACGGCCTCCCGCGACGGCGCCCGGGTCCTGCTCGGCGGCCTGGACCGGGACCCGCGACGGGCCGCCGCACAGCTCACCCGCCTCGCCGACTCCCTCGCACGGGAACTGTCCCAGGACCCCGCCCACCCCGTGCGCATCGGCATCGGCGAGGTCCGGGACCGACTCGACCTGGCAGCGGAATCCCGCCGCACCGCCGACCTCGCCCTGCGCGCCCTGCTCTTCGCCCGCTCCGCCCAGGCCGCCGCCCGGGCCTTCGCCTCCGTGGCGGACCTGCCCGACACCGTCGCCCTGCTGCACGCCCTGGACGCGCTGCGCGACGCCGTGCCGCCGGCCGACAGCTCTGTCGAACGGCTGCGCGCACACACCACCCGCACCGGCGAACACGTGCTGCTCGACACGCTGCGCGCCTACCTGGACCACTCCCGGGACGGCGCCAAGGCCGCACGCGCCCTCAACGTGCCCGCCGGCACCTTCCGCTACCGCCTGGAGAAGGTGAAGAAGGTCTGCGGCATCGACCTGGACGACCGTTCCAATCAAGTGAGCAGAAGTGGGTCTTGGACCCAGGTCTGATCACTGCGTGCATCCCGAACGGTGTTGGATGCCCGGCTGGTCGCCCGCGTTCTCGTGGTCCCCGCCCGGGCGCGTGCATCGTGTGCACGGTCCGTGGCGGGGTGGCGGGTTTCCTCGCGCCCCCGGATGCCTGGTCCGGCCTGGGCGGTCCGATGCCCGCGACGATCGCTCTGGTCGTCGTGGGGCGGTGCCGTCCGTCGCCGGATCGGGTGTCCGAGGGCGCGTCGCCCGATCGCGACAGCGGCGCTGTCGTGTCGGGTGGTCTTACGGGTTGGCGTCGCGAGCGGCTTCTGCCAGTGCTGCGCGCCCCACCGGGAGGTGTAGGCGGGGTCCACGGCGACGATGACCAGGTCGAGCTCGGCGGCCATGGAGACGAGGCGGGCACGGAGTTTCCCGGTGGGGATGCCGGAGAGGAGCTGGCGGAAGCGCTTGCGGCGGCCGTGCTTCTCGCGGGTGGTCTCGGCGGTGAAGTCCAGGTTCTCCAGGCCAATCGCTCTCATGCCGCAGCGCTTGGCCCAGTGGAGGAGTTGGGTGATGGCGTGGCGGATCTGGGCGTCGCGGTGGGTGGCGGTGCCGGTCAGGTCGTAGGGGAACCGCTGGGGGTCGCCGACCGGGTTGCCGTGCGTATCGAGGTGCCAGCAGGCGAAGTGGTCGGCGTTGGTGTCCACCCCGACCATCCCGGCCGCGCGGGCCGCCTCCAGCGGCATGGTCTTCACGACGGGGCGGGTCCATGAGGCGTCCAGGTACCAGCGGCCCCGGTCCACGTCCAGGTGGATGCGGTATGCCACCGCCCGGTTGGCCTCGATGCGGTCGGCCCACTCGGTGCCCCGGTGCGGGAATGTCACCTTCGCGGTGAGGACGTACCGGCCGTGCCTGGCGTTCGCCAGGTCGGCGAGCGGGGCGGGCAGCTTGATCGACACTTCGCCGTCGGGGGTGACGCGGATCGTCTCGTTGCCGAACCGCTTGCCGGACTCCCCGTCAGCCGACAGGAACCGGCGCGCCGTCTCCCAGCGTTCCCGCCATTGCTGCTCGGTGAGCTGCGCGGTGTCGAGGTTGTGCCGGGTGTTGAGCAGTTTCCGGCCGCCGCGTACCACGTGCACGATGCCGTTGTCGCGGTCGGCGGCGACAGCCGCGCGTCGCTCCTCAAGGACGTGCAGGCGCCGGGTCTTGACGAACCATTCGTGCTTGGACCGGTATCCGCCCGGCTGTCGCCTGCTGCCCCTCTCGACCAGCGGCAGCGACAGGCGGTGGGAGATCGTGCGGATGCCGGTGTCCAGGGAGTCCAGGTGCGCGGCCTGCCCGCGACGCGACAGCGCCCACTGGTCGTGCGTGGCCTTGGTGATGCTCCCGGCCCAGCGCGACGACGACTGCACGGTCAGGTCACGTTTGCGCGTGGCCCACGTCTGGTTGCCGTGCTCCAGGCCGTCAGCGCAGCGCGCCTTGAGGTCACGCGACGCCAGCGAACCGAGGTGCCCGCCGACCAGCCGCAGCACCTTCTCGTTCTCGGGGGTGAGGCCCTTGAGACGGTCACGGACCGTCACACCCGACGGGCCAAGGGAAACGAACGGCGCGTCGATCCGCCGCAGCGGCTTCCCCGGCCCGGTCACGCCATCCCCCTCTCCGTCAGTGCCACCACCCTGGCACAGGCCACCGACAGTCGCTTCACCGGTCCAACAAGCCATGATCGAAAACGAACTCATGGACACCCACGTGCACGAAAACGACCTCGATCCCCAGCAGTTCACAACCCCCGGCGCTGAGCCCCGCCCCGCCGACTCCGTCGCACGGCACGAAGAAACCGCCCCCGGGCCCTCGCCCCGCACCAAAGGGGCGACCGCCCGCCCGCCGCCCCCGGCCACGACACGGCCCGCACCCCGCACATCCGCGCCGTGGGACGAAGACACGGCCCCCCGGCGCCCGGCAGCCTGGACCCAGGCCCCCGCGAACCCTCCCGGGCCCCACCGACGACACCCAGCGGAGCAGGGCACCATGACCATCCGACAGTCACCCGACCACCCCTCGGCCGCCCGCCGCGAACGCGTCCTGCGGGAAGCCGTCCAGCGCAAACTCCTCGACCCCGAACAGGCCCTGCTCGCCGCCTTCGTCGACCTCGACGGCGTCGAGGCGAGCGTCACCGCCCTGCACCGGGCCTTCCCCGACTCCGTCCACGCGCTGCACACCTTCGCTGCCAAGGCCAACTGCCTCGTCCCGCTCCTCGAACGGCTGCGCCACCTCGGCATGGGCTGCGAGGTCGCCAGCCCCGGCGAGTTCGCCCAGGCGCTCGCGGCCGGCTTCGACCCCGCGCGGATCGTCTACGACTCCCCGGCCAAGACCCGCGGCGAACTCGCCCGCGCCCTGGAACTCGGCGCCGCGGTCAACATCGACAACTGGCAGGAACTCGACCGTGTCGACGCCCTCCTGCGCACCCGCCCCTCCCGCTCCCGCCTCGGCATCAGGATCAACCCGCAGATCGGCGGCGGCACGATCGGCGCGATGTCCACCGCCACCGCCACCTCCAAGTTCGGCATCCCGCTCGCCGACGACGGCAACGCCGAACGCCTCCTCGCCGCCTACCGCGCACACCCCTGGCTCACCTGGATCCACGTCCACGTCGGCTCCCAGGGCTGCCCCCTGGACCTCATGGCCGACGGCGTCGCCAAGGCCGTCGCCTTCGCCGAACACGTCAACGACGCACTCGGACGACGCCGGATCACCGGCATCGACATCGGCGGCGGACTGCCCGTCAACTTCACCGACGACACCACCGACCCCACCTACACCGCCTACGCGGACCGGCTGCGCGCCCACGCCCCCGCCCTGTTCGGCGGCGGATTCCGGGTGGTCACCGAGTTCGGCCGCTCCCTGCTCGCCAAGAACGGCTTCATCGCCGCCCACGTCGAGTACACCAAGACCGCCGGCGGCCGGCACATCGCCCTCACCCACGCCGGCGCCCAGGTCGCCACCCGCACCGTCTTCATGCCCGAAGCCTGGCCGCTGCGCATCACCGCCCACCACCCCTCCGGCGCCGCCAAGCACGGCGACCCCGTCCCCCAGGACATCGCCGGGCCCTGCTGCTTCGCCGGCGACCTCGTCGCCCGCGCCCGGCCGCTGCCCCTCCTGGAACCCGGCGACCTCGTCGCCCTCCTCGACACCGGCGCGTACTACGCGACCACCCACTTCCAGTACAACAGCCTGCCCGAACCCGCCGTCCACGGCTTCACCGTCGACCCCGACGGCACCGTGCACTTCGAACTCCTGCGCCCCGCCCAGACCACCGACGACCTGCTGCCCATCGTCCGCTGACCCGCCGGACGCACTGGGGCGCCGCCACCTCGAACCGCGAGGTGACGGCGCCCCTGTGAACGGCCGACCGGCCGGGTCAGCCCCAGTAGCCTTCGGTGCCCGGACAGCGGCGGTAGGTGTTCGACGCCCACAGGGCGTTGCCGGAGCCGTCGTAGATGACGAAGTTGCCGTCGGCCTGGACGATCGCCTGCGTGCCGCGCGTGCTGTGGGTGGGGGGCTTGGTCAGCGACGACCACAGGGCGACGTTGCCCGACGGCCCCTGGTTCGTCCAGATCACCATGCTGCCCCCGCCCGACCCGCCTTCGAAGTTCACCCAGGTCGTGTTGGAGTTGACCGTCCCGGTGGACCACTTCGGCTCGCCGTTGCTGGTGCAGTAGAGGACCAGGTTCCCGTCCCCCTGCATCTTCAGGACGGTGAACGGCCCCCACCACTCGTGGTAGGGCGTGTAGTTGCCGCCGTCCATGTAGATCGTCGTCTGGTGGTTGCAGCCGTCGCCGCCGGTGCACCCGATCGTCGCACTGGCCGGAGTCGCGGAAGCGACCATCGCGACGGAGACCGCGAGGGCGCCGATCAGCGCGAGGCTGCGGCGCCTGGCCGCGCCGGACACCCGTTGGAGCATGGACCGCATGTGAGCCCGCCTTTCACGTCGGATCACGAGTCGGATTGCCATGTCGCCCGCCGGGGCGCAGTCCTGTCCCGCCCCGACGCCCCAAGCCTGCCGGGAGCGGCCCGGTGAGGTCCCGTATCCCGTACAAGTCCGTACACGCGGCCCGCGTACCCCCGCGCGACCCCGTTCCGCCCGCACCCGAGGCCCCCGATTTCCGAAATCCCCGCAGCACCACCGGAGAATCGACGCCGAGCCCCCGCCGGCCACACGCGAGTGACGCGGCTCACACGGAACCCCGCGCAGCCCGCGGACAGGGAGGGACATGGAACTGTCACAACGAGCGCGCCTGCGCGCCGGCGACCAGGCCGCGCTCGGCGAGGTCTTCGACGCACACGCCCAAGCCGTGTACGGCTACGCGCTGCGCACCCTCGGAGACTGGGCGGCCGCCGAGGACGCGGTGTCGCTGACCTTCCTGGAGGCCTGGCGCCTGCGCGCCAAACTGCACGACGGTGACGACGACCTGCGCCCCTGGATCTTCGGCATCGCCACCAACGTCCTGCGCAACACCGCCCGGGCCGCCCGCCGCCACCGCGCCGCGATGGCCCGCCTCGCCGAACGCGAGGCCGTGCCGGACTTCGCCGACGAACTCGTCTCCCGCATCGACGACAGCGCCCAACTCGCCGCCGTACGACGCGCGTTGCCAGAACTACGCCGGTCCGAACGCGAAGTGTTCCGCCTCTGCGTGTGGGTCGGGCTCGACTACGCGTCGGCGGCCGAGGCCCTCGGCGTCCCGGTCGGCACCGTCCGCTCGCGCCTGTCCCGGGCACGCACCCGGCTGCGCACCCTCGCCGAGACCGAACTCAACGAGCCGGCAAACCGCCGGGAACCCGCTCCCGCCACCGGACAGGTACGGGTCGGCGGCTTCGAAGCCGCCCGGTCGCTGCGGGAGTCGCAGGAGTTGCAGGAGTTGCAGGAGGAAATCCGATGAACAACTCGCCGAACAACTCGCCCGAGCTGCTCCCCGCCGACCGCCAACGGTTTCTGAAGGAGCACCTGATGAGTGAGATCGCCGCCGAGACGAAGGCACCGAAGCCGCGGCGCAGGCTGGTGTGGCTGGTCGCCTCCCCGCTGGCGGTCGGCGCGCTGGCGGCCGTCACCCTGGCCGTCCCGGACCGCCACCACGGCGACGCCGCCCCGGCGGCCCCGGCCCCGTCGGCCTCGTCCGCCCCCAGCCCCAGTGCCAGCCCCACCGCCACCCCGCTCCCGGAGCCGACCGACCCCGCGGGCCTGCTCGCCCGCGCCGCGAAGGCCGCCGCGAGCAGCCCCGACCCCGGCGCCAAGGGCGCCCAGTTCGTCTACCGGCGCGAGATCCAGGACGGCGCCCGCGAGACCAAGCACGAGCGCAAGTCGTGGATGTCGGTCGACGGCAGGTCCCAGGGCCTGATCCTGGATCCGACGATGGGCGGCGGACGGACCGACTGGCCCGCCATGCTCTCGACCGCCTCCGGGGCCCCGCGAACGGCGGGCTTCTCCGCCCCGACCTACGAGTTCGTCGCCTCCCTGCCCACCGACCCGCAACAGCTCCTGAAGCAACTGCTCTCCGCCGACCGCTCCAAGATGGTGGCGGGCATGCCGATGACGCCGAAGCTGTACAACCAGTTCGCCTTCGGGGACGTCCAGATGATCTTCCAGAACATCGCGGCACCGCCCGCCGTCGCCGCCGCGCTCATGGAGGCGGCCGCGAAGATCCCCGGCACGGCCGTCGTCGCCGACGAGGCGGACGCGGCCGGCCGCCACGGCGTCGCGGTGGTCGGCACCAACGGCACCATGCGCGTGGCCCTGGTCTTCGACAAGACCACCGGCGCCTTCCTCGGCGTGCACGAGGTCCTCCTCTCCGACCTCCCGCCCGCCGGCCCCGACGGCCTCCCGCCCGCCGGCACCCCGTCCCCGGGCGCCGGCAACGGCAAGGGCTACGACTACGCCTCAGCCATCCTCACCACGGCCATCGTCGACAAGCCGGAGGCCGAACCGGCCAACTGACCAGGAACCTACGGGCGGTACGAGACGCTGAAGCCCGGCGATGTCGTCCCGAACCGCCCGAGCAGCCGGCGCAGCTCGGAGGCACCCACGGGGGTGGTGCCTTCGAGCTCCGCCCACCCCGTGAAGACCAGCTCACGCGGCATCACGACGAGCCCGGTGACCGCGTCCCAGAACGCGTCCCAGTCCATACCGTAGAACGACGGGAACCCGAGCTCCCGCTTCAGGACGGCGTGCAGGCCCCGCACGTCGCGCACCGGACCCACGTCGATGACCACCCGCCGGGCCGGCGGCGCATCGGGCTCCTCCGGACAGCCCCAGAACGACGGGAGCCACCAGCACAGCACCGACCTGTCCTCCGGCCAGGGCCGCCCGCGCCCGCCGTCCCACTCCTCGAACCGGTCCGTCAGCGGGTCGACCGGCCGCCAGGCGGCGTCGAGCGGCTCGTCCTCGGCCGCCGGGCGCACGAAGTGCCGCTCCCGCTGGTCACAGGCCCCGTAGGCGCGGAAGTTCCGCTGCGCCTCGACGAGCGAGACCCGGTTCGCGCCGCCCGGGGTGAACGGCCACCGGATCTGCACCCGGTCGTCCTCCCAGAAGCAGACCGGGCAGACCGCGAACGAGCCGGGCCAGCCGTCCTCGGCGTCGAAGACGAGGTGGCCGCAGCAGGGGCAGGGACGACGGGTATCCATCCGGCCAGTGTCGTCCGTTCCCCAGCGCGGTAGCGACCGGGTTTTCTCAGCCGTCCTCACCCCGGAAGCCGCCCGCCACCGGGCCGTCGAGCTGGTCGGGGTCGATGCTGAGGGTCACGCCGCCGTAGGTCTCGTCGGCGCTGCCGCGGTACTGGTGGATGCGGTGGTGGCCGGTCCACAGGTCGTCGGGCAGGCCGGTGGTCGTGGGGTTGCGGTCCCAGCGGGCGTACCAGAGGGCGTCGGGCAGGGGGGCGCGGCCGCTGCGGGCGGCGTCGACGATGTCGGCGATGCCGGAGTTCAGGCTGGAGTAGAAGCCGGACCGGTAGCCGGCGGCGTGCAGGGCCTCGGTCCAGCCGACGGTGAAGTCGACGACCGCGCGGCTGCACTCGGCGTCGTCGGCGGGGTAGGCCTCCATGTCGAGGTAGACGGGGCTGCCGGCGCCCAGGCCCAGTGTCCGCAGGGCCGCCGCGGCCTCGTCGGCTTCCTGCCCGCCCTGTTCCTCGGCCCGGGCCGGATCGATCCGCAGCGGCTTGTCCGCGCGTTCGGCGCACGGCGCCTGGAGCCCGACGTGCGTGGGCACCAGCTTCCAGCCCATCGCGCGGGCCTCGGTGACCCACTGCGGCGTCAGCCGCGGCTGCGCGCAGCGGCGCTGGCGACCGCTGCTGTAGATGTTCACCGCGCCGTACGGCGAGGCGGTGCGCCACACGGACAGGGCCTCCAGCGGCGGGGCCGTGCAGGCGTCGAACCCGGCGCCGGTGAACCGGTACTCCGGCAGCGGCGCGGCGAGAGGAGACGGGCGGGAGACCGACGGTTCCGCGGCCGCCACGGGGGCGAGCCCGTGGGCGGTGCCGGGGAGCATGAGGAGCACGGCCGCCGCGGGGAGCGCGGCCAGGGACGGAAGGCGCATCCACCTGTCCTAGCGGCCCGCCGGGCATCCGCTGCGTTACCGGGCCGACACGCCGCGCCCGTTCACCCGCAATCGGGACACCGCCGGGGCCGAAAAGGCCCCGGAGCGGCTCCGGGCGGGCGGCTAGATTGCACGGCATGACCTCCGATACTCCCCAGGCCCTGAGCCCGGTGTCCCGCACCGCGCTGTCCGTCGCCAGGGTGCGCGCCTACGAGAGCGCCCGGCCCGACGCGCTGTTCGTCGACCCGTACGCCACCGCGTTCGTCACCGCCGCCGGAATGGAGGCGGCCGCCTCCCGTCCCGGGCTCAGCGGGCTGGCCAAGGGCCTGGTCGCGCACGGCATCCTGCGCACCCGCTTCTACGACGACCGTCTCCTCGCGGCCGCCGCGGACGGGGCGGAGCAGGTCGTGCTGCTCGCGGCGGGCCTCGACACGCGCGCCTACCGGCTCGACTGGCCGGCCGGCACCCGGGTGTTCGAGCTCGACCTGGACCCGGTGCTGGACTTCAAGCAGACGGTCCTGGACGACGCGGGCGCCGTACCCGTCGGCCACCGCACCGCCCTGCCGGCCGACCTGCTGGACCCGCGCTGGCCCGAGCGCCTGGTCGCGGCCGGCTTCGACCCGGCGCGGCGCTCGGCGTGGCTCGCGGAGGGACTGCTGGTCTACTTCACGGCCGAGGAGGCGGCCGGCCTGTTCACGGCCGTCGCCGCCCTGGCGGCCCCGGGCAGCCGGCTGCTGCTGGAGCGGGGCCGGGACGTGAGCCGCACCCCGCACGACCCGGCGCTCGCCCACGTCACCGGCCTGTGGCGCGGCGGCCTGGGCCCCGACACCCACCACTGGCTCGACCGGCACGGCTGGACGGCCGGGCTCACCGCCCTGGACCAGATCGCGGACAGCTACGGCCGCCCCCTGTCCGGGCCGTCCACCGGGGGGTTCATCGAGGCGGTGCGGCAGCACACGGCCGGCTGACCCGGCTCCCCGGCCCGCACGCCCGGCGCGCGCCGCGAGCCCCGCGCCGGGGGAGCGGTGGTTCGCCGGACCGGACCCGGGCGGTCCGCCTACCCTACGAACTGTCCTGCCGCGCACCGGTCCTGGCCCTTGCACAAGGAGTCCCGTGTCATCGTCGCCCTCGCCCTGTGACCCCCAGTTCGCGCCCGTCGGTGACGTGAGCACGGCGCTCATGGTGATCGACTCCCGGCTCAAGGCGATCTACGACGGCCGGACCGGGGCGGACCCCGAACGCCAGCGCATGCTCGACGAGTTCGCCGCGTCGCTGGGCCCCGCAGAGTTCGCCGAGCTGCTGGACGGCGCGTGCACGCTCGTGTACATGTACATGAGCTGGATGCGGACGGTCTGCGAGGAGCACGACAAGGACGTCGTCGAACACATCGTGCCGACCCTCGTGTCGACGATGCGGATGATGCCGAGGACGTTCAGTCCCGAGGTCATCCCCACCATGGCGGGCCTGCTGATCGCCGCGGGCAGCGGCCTGAGCCCCAACCTCTGGCGCGCGCAGTACGGGCCGTGGACGGACGCCGAGATGAACCCGCTGGAGGCGATGGTCGCCCTGCTCGCCGAGCACGTCAACCGGATGTCCGGCGGTGACCACGACTTCGCCACCCGCCTGATCGCCGACGCCCTGTCCAGGGCCGAGGAGGAGGAAGAGGAGTGAGGGCCGGTCAGCCCGCCAGCGCCTTGGCCGCGGTGGCGGCCAGCTGCTGTTCGACGGCGGCCTCCTGGGCGGCGTTGGCGGCGCCGAGCTCGCGGCGGTCGGCCACGGCCTCGATGCTGTAGTGGTGGCCGGCGAGGGTGAAGACGACCTTCGGCATCCCGCCGTCCTCCTTGTTCTTGAGCAGGACGGCGTCGTCCCCGACCCCGGGCACCGGGGACGAGGTGGACCGGTTGTTGGTGGTCACGGCCGTGAACCGGGTCGCGTCCAGCTCCTTGACGCTCACGAAGGACTGACGGGAGCCCCAGGTGCAGCCCCACGCCACCTCGGTCGACGCGCCCTCCGCGCGGAGCGGGACCGAGGCGGCCAGGGCCCGGGTGACCTGGTCGTTCGTCAGGACCGAGCACGGGTCGGCGGGACGGCTGCCGACGGGCTTCGCGCCGGTGGCGACCGTGGCCGCCGGAGCGCTCGGAGCGCCAGTGACGGGGGCCGGTGCGGCCTGAACCGGGACACTCGCCGGAGCACTCGCCGAAGGAGCGGCCTGAGCGCCCGTCGAGCCGCCGCCCGAGGAACACCCCGCGAGCACGCCCGCCACCCCCAGGGCGAGCACCGCAGCCGCAGCCGCCCGGCGACCCTTCGCGGTACAAGTGTCCACCGTCATCAGCACGTTCCTCCCCTGACCCCTACCGTACTCACCCGCCCGCCGCCGCGCCGCCGAATCCGCCCACACCCGCCGGCGGGGCACACTGACGCCCCGTCCGGGCCGCCCGCCGGATGCACGGCCCGGCCGTCAGCCCAGGGCTTCGGCGAGTTCGGGGAGGTAGCCGGCGAGGAAGCCCAGGTCGGTGGCGCGGGCGTACTCAGGATGCTCACGCCAAAGGGGGAGGCGGGCCAGTGCCGTGCGGCCGTAGTAGCCGCCGTCCCCCGCCCCCACGGAGGCACCGGGGTCGCCGGGCCAGTCGGGGTCGGCCGCGGCGAGCGGCAGGCACCGTTCGAAGAGCCGGTGGCAGACCTGCAGGCCCCGGCGCATCACCACGTGGTACGGCTCCTCGGCGCCGATCGGGTAGGGCTCGCGGGCCAGGACGGGGCCGGTGTCGATGCCCTCGTCGACGCGGTGGAGCGTGGCGGCGAACTCCGTCTCGCCGTCCAGCATGGCGTACACCAGGGCGACTTCGGGCATCCCGCGGTAGGCCGGGAGGGGGCCGTGGTGGACGTTGAGGACGCGCAGGCCGGTGGACAGCACCGGGGCGCGGAAGATCATCCGGTTGTTGACCGACCAGACCAGCCCGTCCGTGCAGGCCGCCGCCAGCTCGTCCGCGACCGTGTTGACGTCCGTGGCGGCGAGGTGGCGGACGCCGGGCGGTGCCGCGCCGCCGTCCGCGGCCGGGCCGCAGACCAGGTCCACCGGCAGCCCGCTGTCCAGGGTGTGCCGTACGGCGCGCCACAGCAGCGCGCCCTCGCCGACGAAGATCATGCCTCGCTCCGTACGGTGTCGACGGCGGTGACGACGCGGCCCAGGGTGAGCCCGTCGCTGAGCGGTCCGAGCCGGTCCAGCAGCCGCCGTTCGGCCGAGCCGCCGGGCAGCTGCCCGCCGAGCAGTTCCTCGCCGAGGGCCGACAGCATCTCCAGCACGGCGAGCGAATCGCCGCCCAGCGCGTGGAAGTCGGACGAGTCGTCGAGGGCCGCGGCCTCGCAGCGCAGGACGCGCGACCAGATCCGCGCGGTCACGGCCGCCACGCCCCGGTCGTCGCCCGGCCCTGCCGGTGCGGTGGCGTCGCCGAAGGGGTCCGGCAGCGCCTTGCGGTCGGTCTTGCCGCTGGCGGTCTCCGGCAGCGCGGGCAGGACGCGCACCACCGTGGGCACCAGGTGCGGGGGCAGCGTCCGGGCGAGCTCGGCCCGGACGGCGCCCTCGTCGAAGGCGGCGGCGCGGGCGTCCCGGGCGAGGACGACGAACGCGCACAGGGCCCGCACGTCCCCGGTCCGGCCGCGGGCGACCACGGCGGCCTGGGCGATGTCCGCCAGTGCGGTCAGCGCCGTTTCGACCTCGGCGGGTTCCACCCGGTGGCCGCGGATCTTCACCTGGTCGTCGACGCGGCCCGCGTACTCCAGCTGCCCGTCGGGCAGGCGCAGCACGAGGTCGCCGGTCCGGTAGGCGCGGCGGCCGTCGGGCAGGCGGACGAAGCGTTCGGCGGTGAGGTCGGGGCGGCCGAGGTAGCCGCGGGCGAGCTGTGCGCCGGTGACGTAGAGCTCGCCGGTCCGGCCGTCGGGGACTTCGCGCCGCTGGTCGTCCAGCACGCTCACGCCGGTGCGGTGCACGGGGACGCCGATCGGCGCCGAGCCGCGGGTGATGCCGTCCTCGACGACGGCGACGGTGCAGGCGAGCGTGGCCTCGGTGGGGCCGTAGGCGTTGACGATGAGGCAGTGCGGGCCGAAGTCCTCGCGCGCCCGGCGGGCGGTGGCCGCGGTGAGGTTCTCCCCGCCGAGCTGCAGGGCGCGGATGCCGGCCGGGCGGATGCCGAGGCGGGCGGCGAGGCCGAGGTGGGTGGGGGTGAGCGACAGGGTGTTGGCGAGCCGGCCCTCGTACATGTCGCGGAGCTTGAGGTGGTCGAGCTCGCCGGGCACCGGCACGACCGCGCCGCCGTGCAGCAGCGGCGGGAAGATCTGCATCAGGGACAGGTCGAAGCCGGGGGAGAAGGAGTAGGCGGCGCGGGTGCGTTCGTCGCAGCGCATGAGCGGGGCCAGCCAGCCGACGGCGTTGACCAGGCTCCGGTGCTCGACCTGCACGCCCTTGGGGCGGCCGGTGGAGCCGGAGGTGTAGATGACGTAGGCGAGGTCGTCCGGGCCCGGCGCGGCGGCGGCGACCGTCTCGCGCGCCTGGTCGTCGATCGGGCTGTCTGCCGTGCTCTCCAAGGGAATCGACGTTCCGTCGAAGTCCTCGGCGAGGCCCGCCCAGGCGGCCTCCGCGAGGCAGTACCGGGCCCGCGCGTCGCCCAGCAGCTCCGCGACGCGGCGCGCCGGGTTGCGGACGTCGACGGGCAGGAACGCCGCGCCCGCCTTGAGGACGCCCCACACGCCCGCGAGCCCGTACGCCGTGCGGTCGGCGAGGACCCCGACGACCTCGCCGCGCCGCACGCCCCGCGCGAGCAGTGCGGCGCAGACGGCGTCCGAGCGCCGGTCGAGTTCGTCGTACGGCCAGTGCGCGCAGTCGCCGGTCACGGCGGTGGCCTGTGGGGAGCGGGCGGCCTGTGCGCGGAACAGTTGGACGACGGTGGTGTCCAGCGGCGGCAGCCCCTCGGGGCCCGGGGCGAGGAGCCGTTCGGCGGCGCCCGGTTGCAACTGCCGTGGAGCAGTGGCCGGTTCGCCGGTCGTGAGCGCCTCGGCGATGCGGTCGATCAGCGCGTCGCAGCGCTCGCCCACGTCCGCGGCGCCCCGGGCGGAGACCACCAGCTCGGTGTGGCCGGGCAGTTCGAGCAGCACGACGCTGAACGGCACCAGGGGCGCGTGGACGGGCAGCGCGTAGGCGGTCGTCGCGGTGAAGGCTTCGGTGCCGAACTCCGCGGGGTCCAGCCGGCCGGCGTGCGAGACGATCGCCGAGGCGAGGTGGCGGTGCCGGGCCAGTTCCGCGGCCCTGGAGGCGCGGACGAGGGCGGCGGCCGCCGGCAGCGGGAGCCGGGCGAGCGCCGCCTCGGTGCCGGTGGCCAGTTCCCGCCGCTCGGCGAGGGCGTCCAGCAGCCGCCGGTGGACGGTGTCCGGGTCCTGGCCGGGCGGCACGTCGAGGAACACGGGCAGGGTGAGGTTGGCCGTGGCGGACGCGGCCCGCACGTGCCGGCGCAGGTCGACCGGCACCATGATCCGGGCCGGGGCGCCGACGGCCCCGGCGAGCGCCGCCGAGACCCGTGCGGCCGCCGCCGGGGCCCGGCCCGGCACGGTCCGCCGGCGCCACACGGCGACCGGGCCCGCCGGGCCGCCCAGCGGCGAGCGCTGGTCGAGCCCGAGGCGGGGGCGCTGCCCGCTGCGGCCGAGCGCGGCCAGCAGCCGGTGGTCGGTCAGCGGGTCCGCGGCGTCCTGCGCGGGCTCGCCCCGCAGGGCGCGGAAGACCTCGGCGGCCCAGGTCTGCAGGCCCTTGAGGTCCATCACCGCGTGCGCGGCGCGGAAGACGACGGTGGTCGGCTCGACGGCGGGTTCTCCGGCGGCTTTCCCGGCGGGTTCTCCGGTGGCTTCCCCGGTGAGGAGCAGCACCTCGCAGGCCGGGGAGTCCTCGGCCTGCGCCAGGTGGCCGGTCAGCTCGGGCAGTCCGGTCAGCGCGGCGCGGTCGAAGGCGGGCGCGTCGACGGCCACGACCCGGGCCGGCACCCCGCCGTCGTGCCACGTCCGCCCGCGCCGCACGACCCGGGAGCCGGGGCAGGCCCGCGAGGCCCGTGCCACGGCCCCGGCCAGTGCCCGGGCGTCGATCCGCCCGGCGCCCTCGACCACGAGCTGGATCACCATCAGCTCGCCGAGGCGCGCGGCGGCGAGGTAGGACCACTCGGTGGGCGAGACGGGCCGCCGGAAGCCGGAGGTGGAGTGGTGCACGGTCAAGGCTTCACCTTCCTGGTGAACTCGTCGACGCCGCCGATCTCCTCGATCCAGGCGGCCAGCCGGGCCATCCCGGTCGCGTGGTCCACCACCGGCGCGCCCAGGTCGCGGCGCGCCGCCGAGGTGTCGTACGTGGCGGACCGGGTCAGCAGGGCCAGCGAGTAGCGGGACAGGGGCGGGGAGGTGCGTTCGGCGAGCGGGGGCAGCTTCCAGAGCAGGTCCGCGGCGAAGGCGGCGGCCTTCAGCACCGGGAGGGGGACCCGCCGGGTCGGGGGCGTGCCGCCGAAGCGCTCGGCGAGGGCGGCCAGGGTGCTCCACACCTCCACCGGCTCCGGGTCCGCGACGAAATAGGCCCGGCCGCCCACCCCGGGGGCCCGGGCGGCGCGCACGCTCGCCGCGGCGGCGTTGTCGCAGTGGCACAGCGAGGCGAGGACGGGCCGGCCGCCGGAGAGGTCGGGCAGGCGCCCGGCCATCATCTTCGCCAGCAGGCGCGGCATGAACCCGGAGTGGTCGCGCGGGCCCCACACGGCGCGCGGGCGCAGTGCGACGGTGGTGAAGTCCGGCCGGTCGGCGGCCAGGACGAGGCGTTCGGCGGCGGCCTTGGTCTCCGAGTACAGGTTGAGGAAGCGCCGCGGGTAGGGCTCGCTCTCGTCGATGCCGAGCCGGTCGCCGTCGCGCACGCCCATCAGCGCGCTGGGGCTGCCGATGAAGACGAACCGCCGGGCCCCGGCGTCGCGGGCGGCGGTCATCAGCCGCCGGGTGCCGTCGACGTTCTCGGCGTAGAACCGGGCCCGGGTGCCCCGGTCGGTGACCCGGGCGGCGCTGTGGTGCACCGCGTCGACGCCGTCCGCCGCCGCCCTGAGCGAGGCCTGGTCCCGCAGGTCGCCGAAGGCGAACTCGACGCCCGCCACGGTGCGCAGGTGGCCGAGGTCGCTGCCCTCGCGCACCAGCACGCGGACCTCGTCGCCGGCTCGCAGGCAGGCGTCGACGATGTGGCTGCCCAGGAATCCGGACGCGCCCGTCACCAGGACCTTCACGACGCGCCGCCCTTCGCGCCGGCGCGGGCCCGGCGCCACCACGTCGCCCCGAAGAGCATCGTGAGGGCGGCGGTGGCCGACGGCCTGCGGGCGGTGGCGCGTTCCTGCTCGGCCCGCAGCGCGGCCGGTATCTGCGCCGCGTGGACGACGACGCTCAGGAAGGCGTCCACCCACCACAGCGCGGTGAGCACCGGGTGCTCCCAGGGCAGCAGCGGCCACGCGGCCAGGTACGCCCAGCCGGCCAGCGGCACCGCGCGCAGCGCCAGGTCCGCGGCGCTGGGGCGCCGGCCGCCGGTGAGCCGGTCCCCGGCCCAGCCGGCCAGCAGCTCCCGGCGGATCTTGGCGTTGTGGCGCACGTCGACCGGGAACGCCGGGTGCACCAGGAAGTCCGCGACGGGCTTCGTCATCGGGTGGTCCGCCCCGAGGGCGCGCAGCTCCTCCTCGATGCGCGGCCACTGCTCCCGGCCGGTGCCCGGCGCCAGCTCCACGCACAGCACCGGCCGCCGGCGCCCGCGCGGCCCGACGCCGACCAGCGCGGTGCGCCGCACCCGCGGGTGGGCGTTGAAGACACCCTCGCAGCGCACCGTGTGCAGGTCGCCCTCGGGGGTCCGCACCCGCTGGCTCTTGCGCCCGCAGAACCAGATCCGGCCCTGCTCGTCGATCCATCCGACGTCACCGGTGCGGTGCCAGCGGGTGTCACCGTCCTGGATCTTGTGGTCGGCGTCGGCCCGCTCCGCGCGGAAGTAGCGGGGGCTGACGGCCCGTCCGCTCACCACGATCTCGCCCATCTCGCCGGGCGGCACGGCCAGGCCGGGCGTCCAGCGGGGCAGCGGGTCGTCGCCGATCGCGACGGTGCGCACCGCCATGCCCGGCGCCGGGCGGCCCAGGCAGACGCCGAGTCCGGCGGCCGGCCCCGCGGCCGGTGAGCCGGTGCTCCCGTCCGCGGTCCCGGCGGCGCTCCCCGCGGCCAGGGCCTCGCGGCTCTCCAGCAGCGCCATGGGCAGGGCCTCGGTCGCCCCGTAGGTGCTGAACACGCGTGCCTCGCCGGGCAGGACGGCGCGCAGCCCGGCCAGCAGCGCGGGGCTCACCGGGGCGCCGCCGGAGATGACCAGGCGCAGCGAGGGCACCGGGGCGCCGGTCGCGGCCAGGTGGGCGGCGAGCGGGGCCAGCAGCGCGGGGGAGGCGAACATCGCGTCCACCCCGAAGCGCCGCACGGCGTCGGCCAGCGACGCGGGGTCGGCGGCGCCGACCCGGGCCATGTCCATCCTCGGCACGACCACGGTCCGCCCGGCCACCAGGTCGAACACGCCCATGAGCGGCATGGTGACCAGGGTGGTCCGTTCGTCGTCCGTGAAGTGGGCCTCCTCACTGCCCCGCGCCATCGCCAGCAGCATGCCGGCGGTGACCTCGACCGGCTTGGCCGGACCGGTGCTGCCGGTGGTGTAGCCGATGAGCGCGAGGTCGTCCGGGCCGGTGAGCGCGGGGGCCAGCGGGGTCCGGCCGGCGCCGGCGGCGATCAGCCTGCGCAGCGCGGTGCCGTCCGGGCCGCCCACCGTGACGGAGCTGCGCACGCCGGCGAAGGCGCGCGGGCGCAGCCGGCGCAGCACCTGGGCCTTCGGGACGCCGATGAAGGCCTCCACGCGCACGCGCCGCAGGCAGTCGAGCATGCGCTCCAGGCCCATGCCGGGGTCCACGACGACGGGGACGGCGCCCACGTGCAGCATGGCGAGGACGAGCGTCAGCAGGTCGCCGCCGGGCGGTACCAGCAGGGCCGTGCGGGTGCCGCGGCGGATGCCGTGCGCCTCCAGGCCGGCGGCGCAGGCCGCGACGGTGGCGGCGAGTTCGGCGTAGCCGACGGTGGTGTAGGCGGCGCGGCCGTCCGCTTCGGTGCGGTCCGCGTCGGGGTGGACGAGCGCGGCCGTATCGGGGGTGCGGGCGGCGTGGTCGGCGAACAGCCGTGCGGGGTAGGCGTGTTGCTCGCGGGGGAGGGAGGGGGCGGGCGTCATCGGACGGTCCCCCCGTCGCCGCTGCCGGTACCGGTACCGTCGCTGCCGCTGCCGCTGCCGCTGCCGCTGCTGCTGCCGTCGACGCCGTCCGTGCCGGGGGCGGTCAGGCGGTAGAGCGAGGCCGCCGAGGTGAGCCCGGCGCCGACGGCGAGGAAGAGCACCTGGTCGTGTCCGGCGAGCCGGCCGGTGTCCAGGGCCTGGAGGTAGCCGTGGACGAGCGCGGAGGTGTGCGGGTCGCCGTGGACGCCCTCGACGGTGACGGCGGCGTCGGCGGCCAGGCCCAGGCGCTTGGCCAGGCGCGCGGCGAACCCGGGGGAGGGCTGCGAGGTGACGAGCAGGGTGCGGTCGAGGGCGAGGCGCGCGCGGCCGTCCTCGGTGCCGTCCCCGGTGCCGTCCTCGGCGCTCAGGACGGTGCGCACGGCGTCGGCGGCGAGGTCGAGCATCCGGTCCAGGGCGTCGCCGTCGCGCTCCACGACGATGCTGCTGCGCCCGCTGGCGCCGACGTCGGGCAGCGGCAGGTAGCCGTTGACCCCGTGCCCGCCGGGCAGGGAGCGGTGGTGCACCCGGCCGAAGCCGCGTCCGTCGTCGGTGCGTTCGAGCAGCAGGGCCGCCCCGGTGCTCGCGTACGGGAAGGCGGGCGTGCCGGCGCGGGAGGCGTCCGACGACGGGTGGGTGTCGGCGCAGACCACCATGACCCGGCGGGCGCCGCCGGTGGCGAGCAGGGCGTCGGCCGCCTGGACGGCGTTGAGCACGCCGCAGGCCCCGTTCATGAGGTCGAAGGAGAACGCGGCCCGCCGCTCGGGGGAGCGCAGGTAGTCGAGGTTGATGCCCAGGCGCTTCTGGATGAGCGCGGCGACGGACGGCTCGACGATGTTGGAGTCGCGGTAGACGCCGACGTTGATCAGGACGTCGACGTCGGCGGAGGCGAGCCCGGCCCGCTCCAGGCAGGCGCGGCCGGCCGCGGCCGCGTGGCCGATGGAGCTGCCGGAGCCGTCGGCCGGGGCGAGCGCGGCCGAGGTTATGACGGTGGCCATGGGGTCACACCTCCAGGGAGGAGACGGTCGCGGACAGGAAGCCGGTCACGACACCCGAGGCGGCGGGCACCATCAGCACCTTCGACCCCCCGGGTATGCGGCCCTCGGCGAGCGCCTGGTGCAGCACCAGGTAGTGCGAGGTGGTGGCGGTGTTCGCCAGCCGGTCGACGACCGACAGGGACGGCGGCATGGGCGCGCCGAAGCGGCTCGCGCCGGTGGCGTTCATGAAGTCCACGAACCGGGTGCCGACCTGGTGCTGGATGACGAAGTCGTAGCCTTCGTCGGCGAATTGACGCCCCTGTTCGGCGAGTTTGTCCCCGTGGAAGGCCGGCCACAGCGAGAGCCGGTCCTCGGCGTGCATCTCCTTGTTGTTGGTGTACATGGCCATGCCGCCGGTGCCGTCGCTGGGCATGCCGAGGCACAGGTGCGAGTACTCCGAACACGTCATCAGCTCGATGTCGTGGATCACGTCGCGGTCGTCGGTCGCGCGGTCCATCACCAGCGCGACGGCGGAGTCCCCGACGGACATCGACGCGAACTGGGGGTCCCTGCTGTCCTCCATCTCGCGCGCGGCGGTGAAGGCGATGGGGGTGATCTGCTCCCCGCTCAGGACCAGGCCGTTGCGCACCGTGCCGGCGCGGATCATCCGGTCCAGCAGGAGGACGCCGGTCATCATGCCGGCACAGGCGTTGGAGACGTCGAAGCGCAGGGCGTCGTGCGCGCCGATCTCCTCGGCGATGCGGTGCGCGAAGGAGGGCTCGAACTGCAGGCGTCCGCCGTCGGCCATGCGGCTGATGGAGCAGGAGATCACGGCGTCGATGCCGTCCGGCGCGTGGCGGGAGCGTTCCAGGCAGTCCCGGGCGGCGGCCACGGCCATCGTCAGGCTGTCCTCGGGGTCGTGCGCGGTGTCGTCCGCCACCCGCCGCTCCGTCGTCCCGGTGATCTTCACGAGGTCGAACTCCGGCGCCTTCTCCAGGCGGCCGAGGAGTTCCCCGGTGCTCATCACCGTCGTGGGGAGGTAGGCCCCGATGGCTTCTAACCGAGTCTTGTTCACGACACCCTTCTTTCTTTCCAGCGCGGGTCCGGGTGATTAAAGGCACGTAAAATCACGCGAGGTGATTCGACATCACCCCGCGACGACCTTCATGCACGCCTGGACCCGATGTGCCCATGGCTACTTCGCGGACTTCTCCCAGGTCAGGGGAGTGCCGCTACGTGACGCGAGCGCGCCAATCACCGTCGGAGACTATCGCATTACGCAAAGCGACCGGGCCTCATGGGCATGTGACGATCGCCACCCGCTATTTCCGGCCGCGTTCGCGCGAGGGCACAACCATCCTCTCTGTACGGATGGTTGTGGCCGTCCGATGGCCGATCCGAAGGGCGGGACGGGTGATCCGGAAGGGACCATGGCCCTCTTTTTCCCGGATATCCCGCCCCGCCGCTATCGCGCGAGGTCCTGACGGACCGTCGCGAGGACCTCGGGGTCCAGCCTCCCGGTGCCCACGTCAAGCAGCCACCGCTCCAGCTCTCGCCCCGCGTCCTCCAGGCGGCGCGGCGGCCCGTCCGGGCCGTGCAGGGTCACCAGTCCGCCGGACACGACGATCTCGGCGGCGTCGTCGTCGTCCGGGCCGGTCCGCACCCGCAGTCCCCGGTAACCGAGCCCGTCGCGCGGCCGCCCGCCTCCGGCCGCAGGTGCCAGCGCCTCGATCCGGCGCGCCAACTCGCCTGCCGCGGCGGGCTCCAGGGGGAAGCGGGGGTTGGGCCGCCCGCTGTAGAGGTCCACCTCGACGATCACCGGTGACCGTCCTTCAGCGGATCCTCTGCCGCTGGCTGTTGCACCCGTAAAAGTAGCCGCAGAAGATCGTGTAGGGCCCGCGGTCGGCCGTCTCCGGGTCGTAGATCACGTTCCCGCTGTTGTCGTAGTTGCGGGCCGCCGTCCCGCCCGGCTTGTGGCCCCAGAAGCCCTCCTTCTGCTTGCGGTACCAGTGGAAGTCGCCGCCGCCGGGGATGACGACCAGGGCGACGAGGAAGCGCGGCTTCTCACCGTCGGGGAAGCAGTCGAACCGGTGGTGCATGCCGTCGCACAGCGCCGCGCGGGTCATCTCGCCGCAGTCGATCCGCGTGTACATGCTGCCGCAGCCGCGACCGGGCTGCGCGAAGGTGTTCGTGCGCCAGTTGCTGGCGTAGTTGTAGCAGTTGTTGCCGGCCTGGACGGTCGGGTCGTTGTTCCAGAACCCGGGGTTGAACGCCCCGAGCTCGATCGTGCAGGTGACCGCGGGGCGCTCCTCGCGCGCGCCGCCGGCCGGCTCGACCCCGTCCTGCGCGGAGATCCCGCTGCTGCCCGACAGCTGCCCGAGCAGGAACTCCCGGAAGGACGCGTCGAGCGGCGGCGTCGCTCCGGCGAACGTGTCGGGGGCCTGGCTCCAGTCCGCGATGGTGATCAGCCGCTCGGCGACCTCCGCGACGCGCCCGGCGGGCGCCTGCGGTCCCACCGGGACGTAGAGGCGCGAGTCCACGTCGAAGTCGCGCGCGAGCCCGTCGTCGAAGGTCTCCAGCCAGAACCCGCGCAGGCCCAGACCGCCCGTCAGCGGTTCGGAGGGCCGGGAGCCGGTGAACAGCGTCCGGTCCCGCGTCAGATCCCGAAGAGCCGCGCGTGCCTGCGCCTCATCGGTGATGTCCGCGACGGGGTCGGGCCGGCCGGAGTAGACGTCGGCGGTGATTCTCAGCATGCGTCCGGGTCTCCTTGAGCGAGGAGTGGCTTGGGGCTTCGGGCGGCGACCGCGAAGCGTCCGCCGCCCGGCCAGGTGCAGCCGTTTCTACACGTCCCGTCACGGGCCGGAACCCCGCCGCGCGGCGGCCCGGGCGGATGTCGTCCCAGCGGTTCAACGCCGCACGGGCACGCGCGCGGTGGGGCCGGGACGCCTCACCCCGTGGCCGGGGCGAGCAGGTGGTCCAGCACCCGCCCGAACACGGCCCGCCCGGCGGCGGCCACCAGCGGGTCGAACAGGCGGGGCAGGCCGGCGATCCGCAGCTCCTCCTCCCACACGGCCTCGCTGCCCGCCCCCGTCACGCGCACCCGCAGCTCGGCGTGGCCGCGCACCACGCGCCCGCGTTTCTCCAGCCGACACAGCCCGGGCAGACCGTCCCCGGGGGCATCCAATGCGACGATCTCCATCGGGTCGTCAAAACCCAGCGGCCCCAGCCCGGTTCGCGCCAGGACGACGTCCCCGGTCTCCCGCCCGCCGCCCCGCACGGCCCGCACACGCGTGAGCGGCACCCGGTCCCCGTGCCGGGGCCAGTCGGTGAGCCGCGCCCAGCATTCCTGCGGCGGCAGCGGGCAACGACGAGTCAGGACGAATCGGGCCATTCCGCCACTCTAGTGGGCAGGCGTCAGGCCGGGCGCAGGCCTTCCAGGACCGGCGTGACGAGGAGGGGGCTGCGCAGCGTCTCCTCGGGGCCGGCGCCCAGCAGGACGCGGTAGTAGACCGGGGCGTAGAGGATGTCGACCATCGTGCGGGTGGGCAGGTCGGCGCGGAGCTGGCCGGCGGCGACGGCGGTGTCGAGGCGGCGCACGCACCGCTCGATGCGGGGTTCGAGGAAGGTGGCGCGCAGGGCGGCGGCCAGGGCGGGGTCGCTCTGGGCCTCGGCGATGATGCCGCGGTAGAGCGTGCCGGTGTCGCCGGTGAGCATGGCGGCCACGGCGGTGAGCTGGGCGGTGAGGTCGGCGGCGACGTCCCCGGTGTCGGGGAAGTCCATCGAGTCGCCGATCCGGTCGTTGACGGCGTCCAGGGCGATCGCGCCCTTGGAGGGCCACCAGCGGTAGATGGTCGGCTTGCCGACGCCCGCGGTCGCGGCGACGGCCTCGATGGTGGTCTTGCCGTACCCCTTGGCCGCGGCCACCTCGAAGACGGCGTCCAGGACGGCACGGCGGGCGCGTTCGCTACGGCGTTCGGGGTTCGGCTGGGGGCTCATGGTCCGGAGTCTAGCCCAGACGTGACGTTACGTTTCGTTTTGACAGTCGGCGCGGGACCGCTCTAGCCTCATCGACGTTACGAAACGTTTCGTAACGCCAATCTGGAAACCCAAGGAGTCCCCCGTGACCGCTCCCGCCACCCCGTCCACCGACCGCCACGCCCGCGGACTGGCCCTCCTGCACGAGGTCGCCGGCCCCGAGGGCGCCGGAGTCCTGGACGGCCTCGCCGGCATCGCCCCCGACCTCGCCCGGCTGACCGTCGAGTTCGGCTACGGCGACGTGTACACCCGCCCCGGCCTCACCCTCGCCCAGCGCCAGCTCGTCAACGTCGCCGCCCTCACCGCCCTCGGCACCGCCGCCCCGCAGCTGCGCTTCCACATCGACGGCGCCCTCAACGTCGGCGTCGAGCCGTCCGCCATCGTCGAGACGGTCCTCCACGTGGCCGTCTACGCCGGCTTTCCGGCGGCGCTCAACGGCATCGCCGTCGCGAAGGCCGCCTTCGCCGCCCGGCCGGGGCTCGACTTCACCCCCGTCCGCAGCGAGGCCGACGGCGCGGAGACGCTGCGCGAGCGGCACGAGCGCGGGCTCGCCGCGCTGGAGCGGGTCGACGGGGAGGCCGGGGAGCGCGTCGTCGCCGCGCTCGCGGACATCGCCCCCGCCCTGGCCGACCACATCGTCGACTTCGCCTTCGCCGACGTCTACTCCCGCCCCGCCCTCGACCTGAAGACCCGTGAACTGGCCACCGTGGCCGCCTGCACCGCGCTCGGCACCGCAGGACCGCAGCTGCGGGTCCACCTGCACGGCCTCCTCAACGTCGGCGGCACCCGGCAGGAGGCGGTCGAGACGATCACCCAGATGGCCGTCTACGCGGGCTTCCCGGCCGCGCTCAACGGGATCGCGGCCGCCCGCGAGGTGTTCGCCGAGCGCGACGCAGCAGGCCGGACGGGGCAGTAGGCGTCCGACGTAGCCTGCGCATATGGCGATCAACAGCTTCGGGGACGGGGGCGGCTGCATCAGCCCATGCTTTCCGGTCTTCGCGGTCGGCTTGTGCATCGCCATCGCGCTGGCCGGCACCCCGGAGCCGGTGTACGGGACGCCGAGGCTGTCGAGGAGGCCCTGGAGCTTGCCGTCCTCGGCCCACTGGCCGGCGATGGCCAGGAAGGCCATGTCCGTCTCGCGGACGCGGTCGGTGAAGTCCTTGTCGGTCGGGTCGAGCACGACGTGCGCCAGGTGCCGGCGGACCAGTGACTCGCGGACGGCCTCGCCGGAGATCAGCGAGCGGTCGCGCTCACCGGAACGGCCGCCGGTGACGAGCGCGATACGACGTTCAGCAGACATGCCCATCTTCCTTTTGTCACAGTCTGGTTCGGAATGCGTGGGACTTCGGGCAGGGGCCGGGCGAGCCGATAGCGTCGACGGGAAGGACGCCCCGGGCCGGGGCGGGTGTCGATGGAGTGGAGCCACCGTGGTCCCCATGACCTTGCAAGAGATCGCCGAGGCCGTCGGGGGTGCCCTGCACGACGCCCCCGACCCGGGCGCGGTGGTGGACCGGCCCGGCGTGATCGACTCGCGGCTGGTCGAGCCAGGGGCGCTGTTCATCGCGCTGCCCGGTGAGCACACCGACGGGCACCAGTTCGCTGGGGCCGCCGTGGCCGCGGGTGCGGTGGCGGTGCTGGCGGTACGGCCGGTCGGGGTGCCGGCGGTCGTGGTGCCGGACGTGCAGGACGCGATGGGCGCCCTGGCCCGCGCGGTGCTGGCACGGCTGAACGCGCCGACGGTGATCGGGCTGACCGGCTCGGCCGGGAAGACCAGCACCAAGGACCTGCTGGCCCAGGTGCTGCAGACCATGGACACGACGGTGGCCACGCCGCTGTCGTTCAACGGTGAGATCGGCCTGCCGCTGACCGTGTTCCGGGCGGACGAGAGCACCCGGCTGCTGGTGTTGGAGATGGGGGCGCGCGGCGCCGGGCACATCAAGTACCTGACGGGGATCGTCCCGCCGAAGGTCGGCCTGGTGCTGAACGTCGGGACCGCGCACGTAGGCGAGTTCGGCGGCGGGAAGGAGTCGATCGCCGTCGCGAAGGGCGAACTCGTCGAGGCCCTGCCCGCCGACGGCCTGGCGGTGCTCAACGCCGACGACCCGTACGTCATGTCGATGGCACCGCGCACGGTCGCGCCGGTCCTGACCTTCGGGGTGCACGCCGGGGACGTACGGGCCCTCGATGTCGAGCTGGACGCCGCGGGCCGGCCGTCGTTCACCCTCACGTACCGGGGCGACAGCGCCCCCGTGAAGCTGGGGCTGCACGGCGCCCACCACGTGTCCAACGCGACGGCCGCCGCCGCGGTGGCGATCGGCCTGGGCGCGAGCGTGCGGCAGGCGGCGGAGGCGCTGAGCGGTGCCCGGCAGCTGACGCCGGGCCGGATGGACGTCACCGAACGGACGGACGGCGTGACGGTGATCAACGACGCGTTCAATGCGAACCCCGATTCGATGGCCGTCGCCCTGTCCGCGCTCACCGCCATCGCGGGCGGCGGGCGGAGGACGGTGGCGGTGCTGGGCGAGATGCGGGAGCTGGGCGAGGAGTCCGAGGCCCACCACGCGGAGCTGGGCCGCCTCGTTGCCCGTAGCGGGATCACCGACCTGATCGCGGTCGGCGACTGGGAGGCCCGGCTGGTGCACACCTGGGCGGTGGAGGGCGGCGTCAACGGCACGCTGGTGCCGGACCGGGACGCCGCTCTCGACCTGCTGCTGACCTACCTCAAGCCCGGAGACGTGGTGCTGATCAAGGGCTCCCACAGCGTCGGGCTGGAGGACACCGCGATGCGGCTCGCCAAGCCCGACGCTGCACGCTGACTACCTGGCCGGGACCGCCACCGGGGTCTCGGCCAGCCGCAGCAGGACCGCCCGTCCGACGCGACCGGCCGTCCCGGTGCCCATCGTCATCACCAAGTCGCCGGGCTCGACCAGCTCGGCCACCACGTCCGCCACGTCGCGCCCGTCTCCCGCGGTGTGGGCCCGGCCGCCGTGGGCGACGACCTGCGCGGCGATCGGCGCAGTGCTGACCCCCGTCAGCGGTGACTCGACCGTGGCGTGCACGTCGAGGAGGACGACCTCGTCGGCCGCCGCGAGCCGGCGGCCCATCTCCTCGCCGAGGGCGGCGGTGCGGGTCCAGCCGGTCGGCTCGAACACCGCGATCACCCGGCCCTCGGTGAGCATCCTGGCGGCGGCCAGGTCGGCGGTGATCTCGCTCGGGTGGTGGGCGTAGGAGTCCAGCACCGTGATCCCGCCGCGCCGACCGGTGATGGTGAGCCTGCGCTGGACGCCCTGGAAGGCGTTGATACCGCCCACCAGGTCGACGGGCTCGGCTCCGAGCACGCGGCCGGCGGCGAACGCGGCGGCGGCGTTCATCGCGTTGTGGCGGCCTGGGACGGCCAGGATGAACTGGTGCCGGGCCCCGTCGGTGTCCTGCACGGTGACGTGACTGGCCTGCCCGTCCCACAGGACGCGCATCACGCGCACGTCCGCGCCCCGGCTCTCGCCCACGGTCACCACGCGCGGGCCGGGGGCGAGCTGAAGGCGCTCGGCCAGCAGCCGGGCTCCCGGGTCGTCGGCGGAGACGACCAGCACGGAGCTGTTGCGGGCCAGGCGCTCGATGGTGTCGAGGACGTCGTTCAGGTCGACGTACTGCTCGGGGTGGTCGTCGTCCACGTTCAGGACGACGGCGACCTGCGGGTGGTAACGGCCTGCGGTGCGGTCGCTCTCGTCCGCCTCGGCGATCAGGAGGCCGCCGGTGCCGTGATGGGCGTTGGGGCGGCCGACGGGGGCGCCGCCGATGGAGTACGACGGGTCGAGGTGGGCGAGGGCGGCGCTGAGGATGGCGGTGGTCATGGTCTTGCCGTGGGTGCCGGCGACGGCGACGGACCGTTCGGCGCCGGCGATCAGGTGGGCGAGCACGTCCGAGCGG
Source organism: Kitasatospora sp. NPDC057936 (assembly GCF_042887525.1). Classification (NCBI taxonomy): domain Bacteria; kingdom Bacillati; phylum Actinomycetota; class Actinomycetes; order Kitasatosporales; family Streptomycetaceae; genus Kitasatospora; species Kitasatospora sp. NPDC057936. The sequence goes on along the minus strand of NZ_JBHVPD010000090.1, from coordinate 17,513 downwards.
TGCACCACCGGGATGCCGCAGCGGCGGGCGGCGGCGACCTCGGGGTTGCTCGGCGTCACCGCGCTGGACCACACGAGGACGGTGGCGTCGGCGGGCAGGTTGGCGGCGGTGTGCCCGACGAAGACGCAGGCGCCGGCATCCTCCAACGCACGCAGGGCGGCGGTGTCGCTGGTGTCGGAGCCGGAGACCCGGCTGCCGCGCTCCAGCAGCAGGCGGGCGACCGCCGACATGCCGGCACCGCCGATGCCCACGAAGTGCGGGCGGGCGAGGTCGATGGGTCCGTCGTGGACGGGGACGATCACGTTCCTGGTTTCCATGCTGTGCGCTCCAGTTCGGAGTCCAGCCCGTGGTGGGCGATCGGTGGAAGGGCGCTACGCGCGGGTGTCGTCGTTCGGCGCCGGGTAGGCGGCCGGGCGAGCACCGATTCGGGCCGTGTCGAAGTCGTTGTGCACGATGACGCCGAGCAGGACGATCACCACCGCGTTGCCGACCGCCCACAGGACACCGAGGAACGCGCCGACGGGATCGCGGTGCCGGCCTCGGTGGCGGGACGGGGACTCGTACACGGCTAACTCCTCGCGGCAGAAAGGAAGATGGACGGCTGGTGCCGGCCGGGCGCTGGAAGTTCGCGTCCGATGGGGTAATGACAGCCGGAGGCAGGATCGTGACGGGATGGTGAGCTAAGGTCACTCACGGTTCATTCATCACTCACTGGGGGCGGAGCGGATGGAGACGAGGGCCGACCACGACGCGGTCGACCAGGCCATGGAGGCGTTCGCCGCCGAAGTCGCCCACTGGCGGGAGGTGCGCGGCCTCTCCAAGCGCGGGCTGGCCGGGAAGATGGGCTTCGACCCCTCGTACGTCAGCCACATCGAGTCCGGCCGCCACAAGCCCACCGAGGAGTTCGCCCGCCTCGCCGACGAGACCCTCAACGCCGGGAAAGCCATCTGGCGGCGCTGGCTCGACTACGACGCCGCCCGCTCCCGCAGCCGCACACCGACCACACCGCCGGCGCCGCGCCGTTCCGAGCAGCCGTACGCCTCCGGCTCCGCACTTGTGGTCGAGCACGACGAAGCCGCGCTCCAATTCGACGGATGCACCTACCGGTTGACCATGCGCCGTCGGCTACGGAACACCGGCACCGAGCCCGTCACCCGCTACCTCATCCGCATCGCCGTCGACCGCTACCCCGGCGAACCCGAGCGCTCCAACGCCCACTACCGTGAGCACCCACTGACCTGGGACGAACTGGCGCTCAGTGCCTCGTGCCAGGGCGAGGACATGCGGTGGCAGGCCAAGCACGACCGCGACGCGTTCAAGGAGGTCTGGCTCCTGTTCGACAACGAGCACGGCCGCTTCCCGCTCTACCCGGGCGACGCCACCTGGATCGAGTACGCCTACAGCGTCGGCGCCGACAAGTGGGGCCACTGGTTCCAGCGCGCCGTCCGCCTGCCCACCGAACACCTCGCCGTACGCCTCGACTTCCCCGCCGCCCTCGACCCGGTGGTGTGGGGCACCGAGACCTCCATGACCGCCGAGGCCGTGCCGCTCCGCACCGCCGTCAGCCGCCACGACGACGGCGAGCGCCGGCACTTCGCCTGGGCCACCGACAGCCCGCCGCTGCACGCCCGCTTCCGCCTCGAATGGCGCTTCCGCGCCACCGCCAACAACCAGCAACAGACCAAGGAGACCAGGTGATCGAGGTGCGGCCCAGCCAGCAGATGCAGTCCCTCGGCGTCATCCAGCAGGGCACCCCCATCCTCAACCGGCAGGCGGAGCCCTTCGACCTACCGACCGAACGGGCCACCGCGCAGGCCGTGATCGACGAACTGTTCACCGCCGTCGACCGGATCGGCCGCGTGCACTCCTTCGCCAAGGGCATGGGCCTCGCCGCCCCGCAGATCGGAATCCCCCGCGCCGCCGCGATCGTCCTGCCACCCACCCCCGGCGCGGAGCCGATCATCCTGCTCAACCCGAAGGTCACCGCCGTCTCCGACGAGACCGACGAACAGTACGAGGGCTGCCTCAGCTTCTTCGACGTCCGCGGCATGGTCCCGCGACCCCTGCGGATGGACGTCACCGCCGCAGCCCTCGATGGCACCGTGACCACGGTGCCGTACGCGTTCGGCCTCGCCCGCCTCATCGCCCACGAGATCGACCACCTCGACGGCATGCTCTACACCGACCGCATGCGCTCCGACGTGCACCCGATCCCGGTCGAGGAGTACCGCGGCACCGGCTCCACCTGGAGCTACTGAGGCCGATCACGTACCTGCAGCGGCATGGAGACGCCGGTTCGGCTGCCCATTCACCAGTTCCTGGAGAGCCAAGCAGTCTACAGCTCGCCCCCCTCGGACGAAGATTCTGCCGTCGTCGCGGACGGCCTCTACATGCCAAGGCAGGCAGTCGAGGCAAGGCCAGATCTTGAATCCGTGATGTTTGGTGGCGCGCCTGAGTTCGACCGCAGTTGGCTGCCACTGCGTACCCATGGCCCTGCTGGGTGACAGCGGCCAACTCCACGGCCTCAGGTGAGGTATCGAATCTGGCGTGGCGGGGGATCCCTTCCGAAGGTTCTGTGCGGCTCGAAGCTGGGCGCGCTCGCCCGAATCCCGAGGCGGAGCCGATAAGAGGTTCAGACTGATATCAGGGGCCACGTGCCACGCGTGGGGTCGAGATCTAGACGTGCGTGGGCGATGTCCAGGAGGTGGACGATATGGCACCTGGGGAACCTCCTCCCCTTACTACTGACAGCAGATCACGGCTGGCGAGTCTGAGGTGCTGGAAGGACGAGAAGGAAGCCCTTATGGACAGGCTTCCGTACTGGCTTTTGTTCAAGTCTTGGAAATGGATCCTGATCGTCTTAATTCCTTTTATGATCTCTGGATTCGTGATCGGCTTTGGCGATGCCTGGGAGATCCTCGTTGGCCGGAGCTCCGCCAGGAATGCAGGATGGCCAGCCGTCACCTGGCCGCTGTCCGTCCTGGGCTGGCTCGTTGTACCGGCCTTCATCGCCGGCGTAGTCGGCTACATCGTTAGCAGGCAGATCAGTGACCGCCACGAGAATCCGACCGGCAAGGTCGCTCGGGAGCTACACGAGAATGCACCTAGCCTGCACGAGGGTGGACCATGAGGACCTTGGCGGATGTACACAGAGGCGGTGGGGACGGCAGACTGTTTGCGACCGACTTCGTGAAGGTGCACGGCGGTGACTGGCCGGAGGCGAGTGAGCACTGGCGGCTAACTGTCCTGCACTTCTTAAAGGAGTCCAGTGACATGGAGGGAAAGTCGAAAGCGCGGAAGCTTGAGCTGGCCGAGTGGGCGGCGCAGGAGAGCCTCTGGCTCGATGCCAAGGACGGATTCTGTGGCTACCCAAGGTAACGTGAGGTTTCCGCCTTGATCGTCAGGGAAGGTGAAGTGCATGAAAGACCGTGGCAAGCGATCGAATCAAGAGATCATGCGTGACCTGCTGGTTGCCAACCGCCCTGACATCGATCAGAAAGTGGTGGATGAGCTTTCCCGTGCCATGGCCGAGAACGCCGACGTGGGGGCGCCGAGCGAGAGGCAGATCGATGATCTTCGAGAGCGATTCCCGTCCCGCGGTACGGCCCCCACGGAGGCGCATCGCCAGGATTCGGACCGCGAAGCGACGGCACCCAGGGGTAGGAGCATGACCGCTCGCGACATCATGCACAGTCGCTCTGCGTGCATTGCCGAAACGGCGACGCTCTCCGAGGCTGCCGAGATGATGGCGGAGAAGGGCGTGAGCGCCCTGCCCGTCTGCGACTCCAGTGGACGCCTCCAAGCGATTATCACCGAGCGTGACATCATCATCAAATGCGTCGCTCTAGGGAAAGATCCCTCGACGATGACAACCGCCGAGGCGGCCGGAGCGGCGCACGCCGTTCACGCAGACGACCAGATCGAGATGGTTCTGAGGAGGATGGAGCAATACCAGATTCGCCGAGTCCCGGTGATCGACAACGGCAAACTGGTTGGCATGATCAGCGAAGCCGATCTTGCAGTGGCCCATCGTGGAGGCTCACGCCTCACGGATGCCCAAATCCTGGACTTCATGGCCTCGGTGTACGTGCGTCCGTGACGCCCTCCGACACCTACTGCGCGGCCCCAGGGCGAGCTCGGTAACATGAGCAAGCTCACCGCCGTGGCCGCCATAACTTGCGCCCAGCCAGCGCAGCCACCGTGGCCGCCTGCACCGCGCTCGGCACCGCAGGACCGCAGCTGCGGGTCCACCTGCACGGCCTCCTCAACGTCGGCGGCACCCGGCAGGAGGCGGTCGAGACGATCACCCAGATGGCCGTCTACGCGGGCTTCCCGGCCGCGCTCAACGGGATCGCGGCCGCCCGCGAGGTGTTCGCCGAGCGCGACGCGGCGGGCCGGACGGGGCAGTAGGCGCCCGACGTAGCCTGCGGGCATGGCGATCAACGGCTTCGGCGCGACCGAGTTCCAGCTGGTGCTGCTGCGCAGGATGGCCGACTACCACCCCGACCTGGTCGAGGACGCGGTCCGGCGGCTCGGGGCCACCCGGGCCGGGATGCGCGAGGCGAACAAGCGCTGGCAGGCGATGGTCCGCGCGCCCGGCTTCCCGCGCGGCGCCGCCCGCTACACCGCCGTCCTCGGACCGCCCGGGGCGAGCGTGGCGCGGCCGATCGGGGACCTCGCCTGCACCGCGCGGCAGTGGGAGCTGCCGCTCTGGCCCGGCCTGCGCTTCGAGATCCTGCTCGGCCCGGCCGACGCCGGCGCCCCGCTGCTCAACGAGTGGCTGGTGCGCGCCGCCGGCACCCCGGCGCCCGAGCTGCGCACCCCCGCCGACCTGGCGCCCTGGAGCTGCGTGGTCGGCGACGTCGCCACCGCCTTCCCGCCCGCCGTGCCGCGCGAGGGCGGCGCCCCCACCCGCTTCCAGCTGGACTTCGGCGTCCCGGACGAGGACGGGCGCGTGCGCGCGTACACCGCGGACTTCACCTGGGGGCTGCTCCAGGAGGTGCGGGAAGCGTGAAGGGCATGACCGGGAGATGAAAGGAAGGATTCAGTTTATACCTTGCATTTGCAGGTCGATGCGGGACTGTGTCAATGTAATCGCAGACATCAAGCGGGATTGACACGGGAAAGCGAAGGATCATGTCGTACGGCGCACGCGTCATCGTCGGAGTGAACGGCTCGCTGCACAGCCTGACCGCCCTGCACCGCGCGGCGGCCGAGGCCCGGGCCCGGGGCGCCGTCCTCGTGCCGGTGCTCGCCTGGACCCCCGTCGGCGGCGAGCGCAACTACCGTGCGCAGCCCTGCCCGCCGCTGCTGCGCGAGTGGGAGGACGCCGCCCGCACCCGCCTGGACCGCGCGCTGGAGGAGGCCTTCGGCGGCCTGCCGATCGGCGTGCCGGTGGAACCGATGGTGGTCCGCGGTCAGGCCGGGCCCGTCCTGACCGGGCTGGCAGAGCGCCCGGGCGACCTGCTGGTGGTCAGCACCGGCCGCCAGGGCGGCGCGCGCGGCAGGCTGCGCCGGCTGCTGCCCGGCTCCGTCACCCGCCACTGCCTCAACCGGGCGCGCTGCGGCGTGCTCGCCGTGCCGCCGTCCGGTCTGCTCGACGACCTGCGCGCCCTGCACCGCGGCATCGACCTGCGCGAGCTCGTCGCCGCCTGACGGGCGCCGCGCCGTCCGGCGAGCTCCGCGCCCGGGAAGCTCCGCGCCGCCCGGCGGGCACCGCGCCCGGCATGCTCCGCGCCTAGGATGGGGAGCGGTTCCCGGAGCCGGGGTTCCCCCACCCGCGAGCCGGTGTGGCCCCGGCTCCTGCGAGGTTCGTCCCGCCATGGCGCATCCCCTCACGTTGCTGCGGACGGCGATGGGCGTGTCCCAGGCCGAGTACGCCGGTCTGGTGGCCCGGGCCCACGCCGACCTGGGCCTGGGGCAGATGGCTGCCCGCCGGGAGAAGGTGTCGCGCTGGGAGGCGGGGCGGATCGTCCCCGAACGCTCCGCCCAGCTCGCCATGGCGCGCATCCACGGTGTCCCGGCCGGCGAGGTCCGCCGCCTCGGCTGGCCGCACTGGCTGCACCTGGCGGGAGCGGAGGCGGCCGAGGGCGGTACCGGCACGCCCCACGACGGCCGGCGGCCGTCCGCGGAGGACCGCTGGTCCGCCTTCGCCCTGCAGGGCCCCGCGCTCGCCGCCCGGCTCACGCGCACACTGGCCCTGCTCGGCGCCGCCGGGCCCGGATCCGGCCGCGCCCCGGGCCGCGAGGGCCCGCCCCTGTGCGAGGAGCGCCTGCAGTGGACCGAGGCCAGGACGGCCGCCCTCGAACAGCACGAGAACGGCACGCTCGTCCCGCTGGGCGCGCTGTACGCCGCTGCGCTCGCCGAACACCGCCTGGCCGTCCACCTGGTGACCACCACCGGCTACGACGGGCCCACCGCCCGCCGGCTCCTGCGGCTCGTCTCCCGCACGGCCCTGGTCTGCGCGTGGCTCGCCAGTACCCTCGGCCAGGAGCCCAGGGCCGAGCGCCACAACCTCGCCGCCGTCCGCGCGGCCGCCGCCGCGGGGGACACCGGGTGCGTGTCGGCCGCCCTCGCGCAGCTCGCCAACCGTCACATCATCGCCGGTGACGCGGCCGACGCCCTGGCCGTCGTGCGGGCCGCCCGCCTCGCCGACCCGCACCCCGCGCCGGGCGGCTCGGCCGGGCTCCACCTCAAGGAGGCGATCGCCCTTGCCCGCCTGGGGGAGGGCGAGGCCTGCGCGCGGGCGCTGGACCGGGCGGAAGCCGTGGCCGGCACCCCCGACGACCGCCACCCGCCCGACCCCTCCGCCGAGTTCGACCTGCACGAGCGCTACCTGCCCGTCGCCCGCGCCACCGCCTGGCTCCACCTCGGCCGCCCCCGCCGGGCCCAGCCGTACTTCGGCCCGCTGACGCACCCCCGGCCCCCGGCGTCCGCCGCCCCGCCGTCCCCCTACACGCCCCTGGCCCTGCTGTACACACTCGACGCGCACCTCGCCCTCGGAGAGTTGGGCCCCGCCGCCACGACCGTCCACCACGCCATCGACGTCACCGGGGTCCTCCCGCCCGGCATCGCCCTCCGCTACCGCGAACGGCTGGCCCCGCACCGGCACGAGCCCCTCATCGGCCAGGCCCTCGACCACCTGGCCGACAGTACTTCCTGACGCACCGGCGCTCCCTGACGGACCGGCGTTCTCTGGCGGACCGGCACCTCCCCGCGCCGGGAGCTGTACGAACGACCACCCACCACGGGCTTCATCACGATGTCATCGCCCGCTGTCACTGTCGTCCGGACACCTCGGCCGACCGCCCAGCGCACCGCACCACACCGGAGAGCGGACGCGTCGGCCCACTGCGTGGGGAGAAGCGAATGCGAGCACGAAGGATCGCGGCCGCCGCGGCCGGACTCCTGATGACCACCGGGCTGACGGCGGCCCAGGGCACCGTGGCCCAGGCCGCCACGACGCGCGTGACCGCCCCGTGCGAGGGCACCTACACGATCGTCGTCGGCGGCACCGGCAGCAAGTGGTGGGACGACGGCTTCCGCGGCAACATCCAGCAGCACGTCGGGTATCCCACCGACATCCCGAACGGCGCGAGCACGCGCGCGGGCGTCAACGAGCTGAACCGGCTGGTGCGCGACCAGCGTGCCGCGTGTCCGGGCCAGCACGTCAAGATGGCCGGGTACTCCCTGGGCGCCGGGGTCGTGCACGTCTGGGTCAGCGAGAACTGGCGGACCTTCGACAACGTCAACGCCATCCTCGTATCGGACCCCAAGCGCCAGGGCCCGCCCGGGGCCAACGGCGGGGCGGTGCCGTTCGGCGGCCTCATCGGCTACCCGCTCGCCGGCGCCGACCGCAACTTCGGCAACGTGCCGGTCAAGACGATCTGCAACTGGGACTACGTCTGCGACGAGTCGGCCGGCATCTGGACCTACCCGGCCAACCACGTCAACAACTACAACGTGGACCGCGACATGGACCACCACAACGACAGCGCCAACGAGGAGTGGTACAACGGCGTCTGGCACCCCGCCTCCTGGTAGGCGCGCGGACGCGCACGGCACGCACCACCCTTCGGCCGCCCGGCAGTCCGCCGGGCGGCCGCCCCCGTCACCGGGATTTCATCGCCCCTCCCTAGCGTGACCGTGTCCAGACAGAAGCACGGGAACGCAGGGGAGAGGACGGCCCGATGGCACGGAGGAGATCGACGATGCGGCTGCCGGTGGCGCTCATGGCCGCGGCGGCCCTGCTGGGCACGATGGCGGTCGCCAAGGCACCCGCCGGCACACCCGACGCAGCGCCGGGGCCGGACAGGCCGACGATCCGGTACACCGAGTACGGGATCCCGCACATCATCGCCTCGACCCTGGGCGGCCTGGGCGAGGGCTACGGGTACGCCGCGGCCAAGGACAACATCTGCACCCTGGCCGACACCTACCTGATGGTCAACGCCCAGCGCTCCCGCTACCTGGGCCCCGACGGCAGGACGAGCCCCGGCGAGAAGCAGAACACCACCACCAACCTCAACAGCGACCTGTACTTCCAGCGGATCAACGACAACCGGGTGGTGGAGCGGCTGATCGACCAGCCCGCCCCCAACGGGCCGGAGCCGGAGGTCAAGGATGCCATCCGCGGCTACGTGAAGGGGTACAACCGCTACCTCGCCGAGACCGGCGTCAACAACATCTCCGACCCGGCCTGCCGCGGCGCGGCCTGGGTGCGCCCGATCACCGAACTCGACGTCTACCGGCACGCGCACGCCGAGATCATCATGGGCGTCGCCGACCCGCTGCTGGACGGCGAGGTCAACGCCGCACCCCCGGGAGCATCGGCGGCACCGCAGGCCGCCGCACCACGGGCGAAGGCCGGACAGCAGGAGGCCGCTCCGCGGGAGGCCGCGCCGCAGACCGCCGCTCCGCAGGCCTCGCCCGAGGAGACCGCGGCGAAGATCGCCGACGCGATGGCCGCCGCCCGCAGCGAGGGCAGCATGGGCAGCAACGCCCTGGCCGTCGGCGCGCAGGGCGTGGCCGCGGGCACCGGTACCGGCATGCTCCTCGCCAACCCGCACTTCCCCTGGCAGGGCAAGAACCGGATGTGGCAGAGCCAGCTCACCATCCCGGGCCGGTTCAACGTCTCCGGAGCCAGCCTGCTCGGCCTGCCCGCCGTGAACATCGGGCACACCGACGACGTCGCCTGGAGCCACACCGTCGCCACCGTCGCCCCGTTCGGCCTGTTCGACGTGCAGGTGGACCCGCTGCACCCGACCAACTACCTGGTGGACGGCGCCTGGCAGCCCATGACCTCCCAGCAGGTCGGCGTCGACGTGCTGAACGCGGACGGCACCGTCGGCCGGGTCACCCGCACGCTGTGGTCCACCCGCTACGGGCCCGTCACCACCTCCATGCAGGGAATCCCGCTGCCCTGGGTGGTGAGCGCCCATGCGGTGCGCGACGCCAACATGGACAACCTGCGGGCCCTGAACACGTGGCTCCACCTCGACCAGGCCAAGGACGTCAACGACGTCGTCAGCGCCCTGGAGACCACCGAGGGCGTCCCCTTCTTCAACACCGTCGCCGCCGACCGCAAGGGCAACGCCCTCTACGCCGACATCCAGGCCGCCCCGAACATCACCGACGCCCACGCGCAGTCCTGCCTCACCCTGACCGGCCAACTGCTGTTCAACCAGCCCCTGAAGCTGCCCAACATCCCGCCGATCTCCATCTTCGACGGCAAGCGCAGCGAGTGCGACTGGCCCGACGACCCGAACGCGGTCGCGCCCGGCCTGCTGGACCCGCACAAACAGCCCCGCCTGATCCGCTCCGACTTCGCCGGCAACGCCAACGACAGCGCCTGGCTCGCCAACCCCGAGCAGCCGCTGGCCTTCCCGCGCGTCATGGGCGACACCGCCGCACCCCGCTCGCTGCGAACCCAGGAGCTGATCCTGACCGCGCAGAACCGGATCAACGGCACCGACGGCCTGCCGGGCCGGGGCTTCACCCCGGAGAACATGCGCCAACTGCTGTTCGCCGACAACAGCAGGGCCGCCGACCTCGCCCTCAACGCCACGGTGACGGCGTGCCAGAACACCCTGTTCGGGCTCGTCCTGGTCGACGGCAACCTCGTCAACATCAGCGAGGCCTGCCCGATCCTGGCCGCCTGGGACCACAAGTACACGGCGGACAGCCGGGGTTCGTGGCTGTTCGAGAACTTCTGGGCCTACCTGACGAACGGGCAGACGCCCGACAAGCTGCCCTGGCGGGTGCCCTTCGACCCCAAGGACCCGGTGCACACGCCCAATTCGCTGGACCCCGGCAACGACGCCGTCCGCAACTCGCTCGCCCGCGCGGTCCTCGCGCTGCGCAACTCCGGCATCGCGCTGAACGCGCGGCTGGGGGACGTCCAGAAGATCACCCGCAACGGCGAGCAGATCCCAATCCACGGCTCGATCCACGAACTGGGCGTGCTGAACGTGGTCACCCCCGGCATGGTCGACGGCAAGCTGGACATCACCTTCGGCTCCAGCTTCATCCAGCAGACGCTGTTCACCGCCGACGGCCCGCCGCAGTCCGCCTCGGTGCTGACCTACTCCCAGTCCGCCAACCCCAACTCGCCGCACTACGCCGACCAGACCCGGCTGTTCTCGGCGGGCCAGTGGGTGACGGAACGGTACACCGAGGACCAGATCGCGGCCTCACCGGCCCTGGAGGTCAAGGTCCTCGACTGAGACCGCGCCGTACACCGCACCACACCGCACCACACCACACACGAGGGGGAACAACACCGTGACGAAGAAACCCACCCGCTGGCGAACGGTGGTGGCCCTGCTGGCCGCCGTCGTCGGATTCGTCGGGACGGCCGCCACGGCCGTCCCGGCCCAGGCGGCCCAGCCGGCCCCCGCGGGGCCGCCCCGGATGGCGGACGGCTTCGGCCTGACCCAGGTCGACACGACCGTCGGCGGACCCACCAACTTCTACCTCACCGTCACCACGCCCGAGGTCACCGGCAAGCACCACATCAAGATCATCCTGCCGAGCGGCTACTACGACGACCCCGCCAGGCGCTACCCCGTGCTGTACTTCCTGCACGGCTCGCCCGACGACCCGATCCAGCAGAACTACCCCGCGCTGACCACCTCCAACGCGATGATCACCGTCATCCCGGACGGCGGCCCCCGCGGCTGGTACGCCAACTGGCTCAACCAGAACACCGTGCTCGGCGCCCAGAACTGGGAGAACTTCCACCTCAACCAGGTGATCCCGTTCATCGACGCGAACCTGCGCACCCTCGCCACCAAGAAGGCCAGGGCGATCGCCGGCGTCTCCATGGGCGGGTTCGGAGCCTTCCACTACGCCCAGGACCGCCCCGACCTGTTCAGCCAGACCGCCTCCCTGTCGGGCGACATCGACCTGTCCGCCGACTCCATGGACCTGCGGCTGGCCGCCGTCGCCACGCTCGTCGACGCGCAGGGCGTGGTCTGCGCCTCGGCGTCCGGGTTCTGCGACCCGAACAACGACCCCTACAAGCCCGGTGTGGACAGCGACGCCCTGTTCGGCTCGCCCTACCCGGTGTTCAACGTGGACTGGCGCTGGAACGCGGTCGACCCGTCGCAGCACATGGACAAGCTCGCCGGTGTCGGCGTCTCCGTCTACGTCGGCAACGGCCGCGGGGTGCCCACCGACCTGGAGTTCTGGCTGGAGGGCGCGTCCAAGCACGTCAAGGACCGCATGGACGCCCTGGGCATGCCGTACTACTACGTCGACTACGGCGACGGCTCCGCCTGGGGCACCCAGTGCAACGGCGGCCACAACGGCTACTGCTGGGAGCAGGACCTGCGCGACCTGATCCCGCGCCTGGAGCGGGCGTTCGCCTCCTGACGGCCGTACGGAACCGCTGAAGGCCTCGGTCTCACCGCACGACGGTGGTGAGACCGAGGCCGGCCTCGTCCCCGTGCAGGATCATCTGGTGGGTGCGCCGCAGCATCCGGCTCGGCGCGACACCCAGGTCGTCGGCCAGGTGCCGGCAGGCGCGGGCGAACACGGCCAGCGCGTCGGCCTGCCGGCCGCCGCGGTACAGCGCGCGCATCAGCATCGCGGCCACCGGCTCGTTCAGCGGGTGCTCCGCGGACAGCGCGAACAGCTCGGCCACCGCCTCGGCGGGCCGGCCCAGCCGCAGCTGCCACTCCGACTTGCGCTGCGCGACGGCGATCCGGCGCTCGGTGAGCCGCACCCGTTCCAGCTCGGCGAGCGGACCGGGCAGCCCGGCCAGGAGCTCGCCGCGGAAGAGGTCCAGCGCCCGCGCGCACAGGCGCACCGCCTCGGCCGTGTCGCCCGCCCGGTGGGCGCTCCTCGCCCCGGCGACCAGGTCCTCCATGCGCGCCAGGTCCACGTCGGCCGCGCCGGGGACGAGCCGGTAGCCGCAGCGGTCGTGCTCGATCACCTGGTCCGGGCCGTCTCCCAGGCGCAGCGCCTTGCGCAGCCGGTAGACGTAGACCGGCACCACGTTGGTCACCGGCGGCTCCTGGCCCCAGACACCGTCCAGGAGCTCCTGGCGGCTGACCGTCCGTCCGCCGCGCAGCGCCAGCGCCGCGAGCACGGCCTGCTGGCGCAGGTGCCCCAGGTTCAGCGGGCGCCCGTCCTGCCAGGCCCGCAGCGGCCCGAGCACGGAGATCCGCACCCGCGGCCCGCCCGCCCGCGCGGCGCCGCCACTGCGCAGCACCGGGCCCGCCTCCCGCGTGCGGGGGCCGCGGCCGGGGGAGACGAGCCCGCAGTCGAAGGCGTGGACGATGGCGGCGGCCCGGTCCCGCAGCCCGAGCTTGGCCAGGATCCGCGCGAGGTGCCCGGCCACGACCTCCTCGGGGACGGCCAGCGCCGCGGCGATCTCGTCGTCCCGCAGCCCGCAGCCGACCGCGTGCAGCACCTCACGCTCCCGCCGGTCGAGTTGCTGCTGCCCGAGCACGGCGGCGCTCGGCCGGCCGGCGGTGACGGTCATCGACATCGCTGCTCCCTGGACTCCGGGCCGGCCGCTCGGGCGGACGGCGTCGACAAGCTAGTGGGGCAGTGACCGCCACGTAATCCGGAACGATCCGGGGTAACCGGGTGCATGATCCCGAGACGTGCCTTCCGCGGCGGCGGACCGGTGAAGGAGCAGCGCCGCCTGGCCGTCCCGTCCTGATCGCAGGTCTCGGCAGTCCTGCCCGGGCAGGGCGGGTGTGCCGTCCTCGGTGTGCATGGTGGCGCGCGCCCGCTGGACGTACCGGTCGATCAGGTGGCGTAGCACGCTGACGGTGGCGGCGACGTCCGGGTCGGGGACGCCGTCCAGTGCGTCGGCCAGGCCGGTGATGTTGGCCTGTTTCAGCCGGTCGAGCACGGCGTGTCCCTCGGGGGTGAGTTCGACCTGGCGGGCCCGGCGGTCCGTCGGGTCCTGGGTGCGGGCCACCAGCCGCTGGCCCTGGAGGCGGTCGATCTGCCGGGTGACGTGGGAGGACTTGACCATGAGGCGGTGGGCGAGGTCGGTGACCCGGCTGGCGTCCTCGGCCTCGGCGAGCGCGCGCAGCAGGTAGATGCCCGAGCGGGCGGTGGTGATGCCAGTCAGGGCCATAGCAATCCCCGCGAGTGCGGGGCCGACTCGCCGCAACCAGCGCCATGACGGCCATGATGAGAGCAATCCCCGCGGGCGCGGGGCTGACGGCCGGGCGCCGATCCAGCCGAACGTGGATGCCGAGCAATCCCCGCGGGCGCGGGGCCGACATCGCGGCCGGGCTCGACCTCGCCGAGATGCTGGAGCAATCCCCGCGAGCGCGGGGCCGACGCTTCGGCTATGCAGAGCCTCAGCTGGCTGACGGAGCAACCCCCGCGAGCGCGGGGCCGACTACTTCCGGGCGCACAGGACCCCGATCCAGCTGGAGCAATCCCCGCGAGGGCGGGGCCGACAGGATGGCACGGTGATCGTCCCCGCGACCAGGGAGCAATCCCCGCGAGCGCGGGGCCGACGACGGGCGCCACGATCACGCCGCCGGGGGCGAGGAGCAATCCTCGCGAGCGCGGGGCCGACGTCTCGACCAGCGTGGGTCAGCGGTACTCCGGGGAGCAACCCCGCGAACGCGGGGCCGACGCGATGGCCGCCTGCGCGGCCCTGTGGAGCCTGGAGCAATCCCCGCGAGCGCGGGGCCCACCGTACCGGCACCTGTAACGGCTGTGACCTGGGGGAGCAATCCCCGCTAGCGCGGGACCGAAAAGAACAACGTGATTGTCTCACCAAACTCCTTCAGGCAATCCCCTCGAGTACGGGCCTGACGACGCGACCAGCATCGACGGCTTCGGGCTCAAGTAGCAATCCATGCATGCGCGGGCCGACCCACGTTCGGTATCCACTCCAGCCGACCCGACGAGCAGCTTCCGAGCGTACGGGGCCAGCTCCCGACGGGTGCCGGCCAGCCGCTGCCTGGGGGAGCAGCCCTGTGTGCAAGGCTGACACCTTCTGACCGGTGATGACTAGGGGTGTCGCGGGGCCGAAGCCCGCTGGCGCCTGCAGCATCGTCCTGGCACTGGAGGGAGTAGCGGTTCGCCTGGTACAGGCGACGCTTGTCGTGCGGCAACGGCGTGCAGTGTTTGTTTGGTCGGTTTCTGGGCAGCGGTGGTGGGTCGTTGCGGCTCTGGTTGGTTTCTGTGTCCAGTCGGGTTGGCCAGTGACGAATGTTGGGTGGCTTTTCCGCAGGTCAGGGTGATTGCCAGTGTTTCGCTGGTGCATGCTGGCCCGAGCAGGTGAATCCCAGATCACATCCGTGGCAGGCCGATTGCGAGAATCGCAACTCGGCGGTACGGTCACAGCATGGATGCCGAACTGATTGAGCGCGTTCGTTACGTCATCGGCACAGCGGGTGAGAGCCAATCCGTCGTGGCCGCGCGCATTGGAATCTCCCCGGACAAGCTGTCAAAATCCCTCAAGGGAACACGGCGGTTTACGTCCCTTGAACTGGCATTGATCGCTGAGTACGGTGGGACAACCATCGACTGGCTTCTCCGCGGTGTCGAGCCGCGTACGGCTGTAGGAACAGCTGCCCGGAAGTCCATCGAGGTCGATCACAACACTGCTGATGTACGTGCCATTCTCAGCCGGTACGAGCAGGTCATCGATGGCCTGCACCGCATCGGATACACGTTGCCACTTTCACCCCTTCTCGAGCCGAACCAGGTCGGCACCAGTGTCGAACGTGGCAACGACCTGGCCCGTGCGGCGACTAAGGCTCTCCCACGCGAGCCGTGGGGTCGCTCCACTCGGGAACTAGCGGCGGACTTCGAGCAGGCCTTTGACGTGGTGATCGCCTCCACCGCGTTGCCGGACAAGCTGGACGGCCTGTCGTGGTCGACCGAGCTCTTTCACCTGATCCTCGTCACACAGACCCGGGTGTGGACCCGTCAGCGATTCACGCTAGCGCACGAGCTCGGGCACATCCTCGCTCGCGACGCCTACGACGACGCCGTCGTGGAGAAAGTCCAGCCCGGTCGGACCGCCGACGCCAGGGAAGTACAGGCGAACGCTTTCGCTGCAGAGTTCCTCATGCCGACAGAAGCCATCCTGTCCGAAGCCGGCGCTTCGCCCAAGCGGGTCGATGTCCTGCGGATGGCCTGGCACTTCAAGGTCTCTCCGAGTGCAATGGCAACGCGGCTGAAGGTGCTTGGGCTGCTCACCACAGCTCAACTACGAGAGTGGGGAGCGACATCAACGGTTGACTGTGCGCACGCCGCCGACGCGTTTGATCAGCACATGCTCAACGCTGAAGCGAGCAACGGTGGTTGGCATCCACGAGCGCTAACTCGCTTGGCAGTTAAGGCATATGCTCGGGGTGACATTACCGTCCGACCGCTGGCGACCCTCCTCAGCCTCGATCCGGACGAGCTCCTGGATATCCTTGAGCCCGCTCCGCCCGAGCCCGCGCAGACGTCGCCGATGCCGTCCGATTCCGGAACGGAGATCGCGTTCAGCCCATGAGCACCTTCTGCTTCCCCGACACCACCGTGATCTGCAACTACGGATCGGTCGGCAGGATCGATCTCCTGGAGATCTACCTGGAACGTCGGGGACGCTGGGTGGAATCCGTCTGGCGAGAGACCCACGACGCTACCCGGATGGTGTTCGAGCTACGCCGCATGAAAGTGCAGGACCTCGAACACTTCCTAGGTCCGCCGATCGAGATCGCGGATGCTGCCGCAGTTGAAGACATCCGTGTCGGTCGACTCGGCGCCTCGCCGGACGAGCCGCGCAAGAACCTCGGCGAGGCCCAGACGCTCCACCTGCTCATGACGGATCCGGACTTCAAGGGCGCGATCTGGATAAGCGACGATCGGCACTCGACGAGCTTCGCCACGCGCCGCGGCATCACCACCGTCGATACGACAGGGGTCATGGAGTCGCTCTGTGCGAGCCGCTACCTGTCGGCCCAGGCGGGCTACAACCTCCTGCGTCAGATGGTTGACGGGGGCAACAACGTGCGACTGCCGTCGAGTCCGCACCACCTGGCACTCTGATCGTGCTGCTGTGCCCCGTCCGATGCCTTCCCCGGCTGATCCCGCGTGTTCACCGGACGTGGTCGATGAACACGCGGGATCTGTTATGCAGGTCGATCGTCGAGCAGTGGCCGACAGCCGGAGGGAGCAACCCCCGCGAGCGCGGGGCCGACACGCCGGTGCGCGGGGCCTCGACGGGCAGGCCGGAGCAATCCCCGCGAGCGCGGGGCCGACTGCGAGCGCGCTGCCGGGCGCCGTCTGGCCCCGGAGCAATCCCCGCGAGCGCGGGGCCGACAGCGATCCGTTCTTGTAGATCTGGACGAACCGGGAGCAATCCCCGCGAGCGCGGGGCCGACGTTCAGGCCGGCCGGGTCGCTCCCGCGAATCCAGAGCAATCCCCGCGAGCGCGGGGCCGACGGGTGCGGAAGGCCCAGGGGTTGCCCCATCGGCGAGCAATCCCCGCGAGCGCGGGGCCGACGCGGGGTGGTAGCGGGGATGGGCGGCGCCGGGGGAGCAATCCCCGCGAGCGCGGGGCCGACGCATGGACCTCGTCGAATAGGACGAGATGCGGGGAGCAATCCCCGCGAGCGCGGGGCCGACGATCCTTGACGTCCTGTCGATTGCCAGGAACTCGAGCAATCCCCGCGAGCGCGGGGCCGACGCCTTGACGTTGCCGCCCGGCGGGCGGACGAAGGAGCAATCCCCGCGAGCGCGGGGCCGACGCTT
Organism: Kitasatospora sp. NPDC057936; assembly: GCF_042887525.1. Taxonomy (NCBI): domain Bacteria; kingdom Bacillati; phylum Actinomycetota; class Actinomycetes; order Kitasatosporales; family Streptomycetaceae; genus Kitasatospora; species Kitasatospora sp. NPDC057936. The sequence continues at coordinate 284 of NZ_JBHVPD010000090.1, read as the reverse complement.
GCGGTCACCTTCGCGGCCATGGGCTCCTCGAGCAATCCCCGCGAGCGCGGGGCCGACATCGCAAGTCCTGCCCCCAGCAGGGACTTGGAGGAGCAATCCCCGCGAGCGCGGGGCCGACGTCTTCCTGGAGGACACCGGCATCGACTACGTGGAGCAATCCCCGCGAGCGCGGGGCCGACGCGAGATCAAGGCGAAGATCGGAGCCCCCTGGAGAGCAATCCCCGCGAGCGCGGGGCCGACAACTGTAGCCGTGAGCCGGGCTTCCTGGAGGGGGAGCAATCCCC
>NZ_JBHVPD010000089.1:0-45682 GCF_042887525.1 Kitasatospora sp. NPDC057936 | reverse complement strand
GTGGTCAGCGTCTTGCTCTTCGTCTCGGTCACGGTCAACCCCCGGTGGTCGCGCTGCCGGTCAGGCCGGCACCGGCCGGGCGGCGCGGGCCGGGCGGATGAGGAAGGTGGCCGCGTAGACCGCGCTCGCGGTGGCCATGATGGCGAAGCTCGGCGGGAGCTTGGGGGCGGCGGCGCTGAGCAGGAGCCCGCCCCACATCTCGCCCACCGCCAAGGCGGCGGAGAGCGCGAGAGCGCGGAACGGGCGGTCGGTGAGCCGGATCGCGGCGCCGGCCGGGGCGGCGAGCAGGCCGAGCAGCAGCAGTGAGCCGACCGCCTGGGTGGCCTCGCCCGCGGTGGCGCCGACCAGCGCCAGGAAGCCGAAGCCGAGGAGGCGCACCGGCACCCCGCGGGCCGCCGCCACGGCCTCGTCCAGGGTGGCGAACAGCAGCGGCCTGCCGATCACTGCCAGCACCGCGAGCACCACCGCACCGACCATGGCCAGGGTCACGACCTGGCCGGTGGTGATGCCCAGGAAGTCGCCGAACAGAAGCGCGGTCGGCCCCTCCAGCAGGCCCTTGTAGAGGCTGATGAACAGGAACCCGCAGGCCAGCGCGAACGCTTGGACGGTGCCGGTGACGGCCGACTCCTCGCCGCCGGCCTCCCTGCCCTTGCGGTTCAGCGCGGCGATCACCAGCGCGGCGGCGATGCAGAAGCCGAAGTAGCCGAGCGTGGTGGAGAAGCCGGCCAGCACGGCCAGCGCCGCGCCGGGGAAGGCCGCCACGGAGAGCGTGTGTCCGGCGAAGGTCTGCCGGCGCAGCACCATGAACCAGCCCACTACCGCGCAGACCACGGCCACGATCAGGCCGGCCCGGAAGGCGTTCACCATGTACAGGTAGGACCACATGTCTTGGAAGTCCGCCATCAGGTTCCACGAGAACGCGGGCGATGTAGCGTCAGATGCCAGCATTACGGCCTCCCGTGGCGTGCCGGTCGGTGTGCAGGGCCGGGGCCTCCGGCTGGCCGACCACCACCAGGCGGCCGTCACTCGTGCTCAGCACCTCGACGGGTGTGCGGTACAGGCGGGTCAGCGCCTCAGAGGTGATCACGTCTGCGGGCGCGCCGGAGACGGCGCCGCCCTCGGCGATGTAGACCACCCGGTCCAGGTGGTGCAGTATCGGGTTCACATCGTGCGCGACCATCACCACCGCCACCTTCTCCAGATGGCAGATCTTGCCCAGCAAGCAGGCGATAGCAGCCTGGTTGGTCAGGTCAAGACTGTCCAGCGGCTCGTCCAGCAGCAGCACCCGGGGGCGGCGGACCAGCGCCTGGGCGATCAGCAACCGCTGCTGCTCACCGCCCGAGCACTGCCCGATCGGCCGGTGCGCGTACTTCGTGGCACCCACCAACTCGATGACCTCCGCGACGCGTTCGCGCGCGGCCCGTCGCTTGGCCCGGCCCAGGCCCGGAACGGGGACCCCCCCCACAGATCCCCGTCCAGGCCCAGGCGCACCACGTCCACCCCGCGGATGCGCACGCTCGCGTCGAAGCTGCGGCGCTGCGGCAGGTACCCCACGGCGCCACTGTGCGAGCCGGGCTCGCCTCCCAGCACGCGCACCTCACCTGCCGCTGCGGGCAGCACCCCGAGCAGCACCTTCACCAGAGTGGACTTCCCTACCCCGTTGGGGCCGAGCACGGCGGTGAACTCCCCGGCCCCCACGGTCAGATCGACACCCGACCACAGGGTCCGTCCGCCCACCCGGACGGCCGCGCCGCGCAGCGACAGCACCGGGTCCGCACCCGGTGTGGTGCGCCCCATCTCCGTTCGGACCTTCTCGGTCGGGTGGATGCTCACTTGCCCGTCGCCGCCTTCAGTGCGTCCGCGATGCCCTGCAGCTCCTGGGTCTGCCAGTCCTGGAACGTGGCGTTCGCGGGGGCGAGGGTCTCGGTGACCTGGGCGACCGGGATGCCCTGCGCCTTGGCCGCGTTGACCTGGGCCACCACGTCCGGGTTGGAGTTCTGGGTGTTGTAGACGTAGATCTTGATCTGCTTGCCGCTGATCTGCTGGTCGATGGCCGCCTTGTCGGCGGCGGTCGGGTCGGTGCCCTCGCTCTCCGCGTCCAGGAAGGTCTCCGGGGTCAGCATCTTCAGGCCCACGCTCTCGGCGAGCGGGGTGACGATCGACTCCGAGGCGCCGATCGGTGTGTCCGCGTACTTCGCCTTGATGTCGGCTTCCAGCTGGTTGTACTTGGCCAGCGTCTGGGTCTCGAAGGTGCTCTTCTGCGTGTCGAAGTAGGCCGCGTCGGCCGGGTCTATCTTCTTGTAGTCGGCGGTGATCTGGTCGATCACCATGTACACGCTGTCGTGCGAGTACCACTGGTGCGGGTTGTCGCCCTCCTTCTTGCCCAGCAGGTCCCCGACCTTCAGCGCGGTCCGGCCCGAAGCCGGGTTCGCCGCGAGCAGCTTGTCGGACCAGGCGTCGTACCCGATCCCGTTGCTGATCACGTAGTCCGCACCCGCGACCGTGCGCCCGTCGGCAGCGGTCGGCTCGTAGGAGTGCGGGTCGGTGTCGGGGTTGGTGATGATGCTGGTCACCTTCACGTGCTCGCCGCCCAGTTGCGTGGCGATGCTGCCCCAGAAGTTCTCCGCCGCGGTCACCTGGATCACCTTCGAGCTGCCCCCGCCGGTGGCGGAAGCCGCAGCCCCGCTCTTCGGCGACGACGCGGTCGAGCAGGCGCTGGTCGCAGCCAGGGCGGTAACCGCCGTGGCTCCCAGAACGAATCTGAGCGAGCGGCGGAGCGTGATGGACAGGACGGCGGGCATGACGGATCACTCCTCGAAGACAGCCGGCCACCGCTGGGCAGGGTCCGGCTCCGTTGGACACCGCCACCCTAGATGGAAACGATTTTCACCACCAGGCACAAGGTGGGCAAAATGGAAATCATTGCCAAGACTTGACGTGCGGGCAGCGGCGAGGCGCGGCCGAGTCGGCCACGTCGAACCGTCGATGGGCGTTGCAGGTCGAGCCTCGGCGTGTTGGTGGGACCCCCTTCTTCGAGTTCAGCCGAGCGGGTGGACGTCAAAGGGGCTTGTCTGGCTATGAGACATCAAGTCGCACTAAGTGTGTAAAAGTCCACGATGGCGGCCAAAGTCCTGTATCGCGTACCAGATTGGAACTCACCCATGAGGCGCACAACCTGGCTGATCGCAGCCCTCGCCGTGAACCTGGCCATCGTCGGCGCCACCGCCTCTGTGGGGCACGCCGCCGGCGCGCTGGACGCGGCGCCCGCGTCCAGCGTTCCGGACCAGGTTCTCGTGTGGAACCAGGAGCTGAGCACCGTGCTCGTCGCTCCTGGAGCACAGCCGGCGACGATTCAGCCCACCCGGACCATGGCGATCACCCAGCTCGCGGTCTACCACGCGGTGAAGACCGTCGAGGGAGGGCACTCGTCCCCCCAGTCAGACACCTCCGCACAAGCCGCCGCCGCGGCGGCGGCACACGCCGCGCTCGTGGCGCTCCTGCCGACCCAGAAGCCGGCGCTCGATGCGAAGTTCCAGGAGTCGCTGGCCCAGCTCGGCTCCGGGACGCCGGTCCGCCAGGGCATCCAGGTCGGCGAGGAAGCCGCGAAGGAGGTCCTCGACGAGCGGGCAGACGACGGCTCGGCGACCGTCGTCCCGCCGTACCAGCCGCAGCCCGGCCCGGGTGAGTACCAGATCACCCCGCCGAACAACCCGACGCCGGTGTTCACCGGCTGGGGCAAGGTGCGGCCGTTCGTGCTCGACAGCGGTGACCAGTTCCGCCCGCCGGCCCCGCCGGCCGTCACGAGCCCGAACTACGCCGATGACTTCAACCAGGTCAAGTCGCTCGGTCAGCTGAACAGCACGACGCGCAGTCAGAACCAGACCGACATCGCCAAGTTCTGGAGTGCCGGCCCGGTCTGGATCGTGTGGAACCAGATCGCGCAGCAGGCCGCGGCTCAGGCCCACACCAGCCTCGGGCAGAACGCGCGCCTGTTCGCCCAGCTCGACGTCAGCCTCGCCGACGGCGTGATCGCGCTCTACGACGCCAAGTACGCGTACCACTTCTGGCGTCCGGTCACCGCCGTCCGCGCCGCCGGCACCGACGGCAACGACGCCACGGCCGGCGACCCGGCCTGGCTGCCGCTCTTCAACACCGCGCCCGACCCGAGCTACCCCGGCGCCCACGCGGAGATCAGCCAGTCCGCCGCATCGGCGTTGCGCAACTTCTTCGGCAACGACGTGGTCGACATCTCGCTCTCGAACGCCGGCGTCCCCGGAGTCGTACGCGAGTTCCACAGCTTCTCCGCCGCCGCGGACGAGGCGGCGGAGAGCCGGATCTTCGCCGGCCAGCACTTCCTGTTCGACGAGAACGCGGGGCAGGCGCTCGGAGACCAGGTCGGCGACCTGGTCTCGCGCTCCTGCCTCTAGTAGGACAAGCTCACGGCCATGCCCGGAATCCCTGGCCCGACGATCTTACGAATGCCCGCCCCGGGCCCATGCTTGGTGGGGTAGGACAGGCTCAGAACTCGGGCACGTCGGTTGGCTTCCTCCCGGAGCTGTCCCGGTGGGGCGACGTTACTCGGTTGTCGCCTTCGGGGAGTGGTCGGCAGCCGGGGCGTAGATCTGGATGGCGCCGTCGAGTTCGCGCACCGGGAGCCGCGGCAGCGCGGGCAGCGGCTCGCCGGACTGGTGCGGACGCGTCAGGTTCACGCCGGCGAGGCTGAAGGTCGCTCCGTGGCACGGGCAGGCGAGCCTGTCGCGGGCGCTGTCCAGGTCGAGCCGGCACCCCTGATGGGTGCAGTTGCCCGAGACGGCCCGGATACGCCCGTCGGTACGGCGGACGAATCCGGTCACAGCGCCCAGGTCGAAGGCGACGACGGCTCCCTCGGGCAGCTCGGCGGCCTGGACGACCGGCTGCCAGCTGCCGGTGACCGGGACGAGCTCTGCCGACGGGCCGGGCTGCTGCGCCTGCGCGCCCTCCTCGCGTCGCTGCAGGAGCTGGTCCGCGGCCACGCCGGCCAGCGCGCCGGTGGCGGTGAGCGCTCCCGCAGCCAGCAGCCGACGGCGCGGCGGGGTGCGCCACGCCGGCTGCGGTGCGGGCGTGGCGGCCCGCGTCTGCTCCTGTTCGCGCAGCTGCCGGCGCAGCCGGTCCACGAAGGCAGGGCTGGGGCCCTGGGCGTCCGGTCCGGCGGCCGCGAGGTCGATGGCGGTGCGTACCACGGCCAGCTCCTCCTCGGTGGCCGCGAACGGCTTGGGGCGGCGCCGGGCGAACAGCCGTTCCACGTAGCGCTCCACTGCCTGCCGTCTCATGACGCTTCCCCTTCCTTGTCGGCGTTGTTCTCCACCCGGGCGGCCGCACGCAGGGCGCGGTGCTGGAGGACCTTCGCGTTCGCCACCGTGACCCCGAGTTCCGTCGCGGCCTGCCGGACGGTGTACCCCCGCAGGAATCTCAGGACGAGAATCTGCCGGTACCGCTCCGGCAGCGCTTCCAGGATGCGCTGCGCGTGCGCGTCGGCTTCGGCGGTGTCGCCCTCCCCGGCACCGAGTGCTTGATCGGCGAGGTCGAGGTCGGCGGGGTCGATCTCGGTGACCTGGTGGCCCAGGGTGCGACGCCAGTGCTCGGCGAGCACGGTGCGCGCGGTCGCCGTCAGGTAGGCGCGTACCTGACCGATCTCGGCGCCGGGCCGCAACGGCCCGAGCGCGGCCGTGAACACCTGCGAGGTCAGGTCTTCGGCGTCCGGACGGTTGCCGACCTTCGCGAACATCAACCGGTAGATACGCCCCACGTTGTCGGCGTAGATCGCGTCCCAGTCGGGGTACGTCGCCCACGGCAGTACCGAGGGGCGGGACGCCGGCACCGCGGTGTCAGCCCGCCAGATCATGCCGGGGCCGACCCGTCTGAGCGCTGCGAATCTCCGGCGACCGGCCACGGCTCATGGTAGAGCGCGGCGTGCACCGGACCTGTTCTCTCGGCATCGATTGACCTCCGTCGATTCTCCTCGCCAACAGATACGGGCAGGGGTTACAGCCGTGCCGTGCGCGGTGCCGGTGTAACCCCCGCCCGTATCCCCTTTGCGACGGCAGCGGGCCGTGGCGCAAGCGCCCGGCCCCGGCACCCGTCGAAGCCAGATCGAGGTCTGCGTCCGCGCCCGTCCAGGGCCGATCAGAGAGCCGAACCGATGAACATCTCCCTCACCAGGCGCCGGGCATGCGCCGCTGCCGCGCTGCTCGCGGCAGCCGGGCTGACCCTGGCCGGATGCTCCAGCCCCACGCGCAGCACCGCGTCGGCCACCGCCACCGCCCTCACCCCCGGCTCCGGCCAGTCGAGCCTGGCCGGGATGCCCGGCGCCACCGCAACCGGCGCCGGTCCCATGCCGACCATGACGATGCCGATGCCCACGACCCCCGGCACCGACGCGCAGACACCCGCGGGTACTCCGGTGGGCTCCGACAGCGTGGCCATCAAGAACTTCGCCTTCGCCCCCGCCGCCGTCACGGTGAAGGCCGGCACCACGGTGACCTGGACCAACCAGGACAGCGAGCCGCACACCGTCACCGGCCAGAACAACACCGGACCGCTGAACTCCAAGGCGCTGACCACCGGGCAGAGCTACTCGTACACGTTCACCACCCCGGGCACCTACAGCTACCTGTGCACCATCCACCCGTTCATGACGGCCACCGTGACGGTGACCCGATGACCGATCCCGTGACCGCCCCCATGACCCGCCGCCAGCTCGCCCGGCACGCCGGCTGGTTCGGCGCCGCCGTGGTGCTGAGCGTCACCGCGGGCGAGGTCGTCAGCCACATCGCCGACTCGCGCGACAGCATCGCCGCCGCAGCGACCGGCGACGCCAAGACGCTGCGCTTCGTGCAGGTCTCCGACAGCCACATCGGCTTCACCGGGCCCGCCAACACCGACGTCACCGGCTCCTTCACCCGCGCGATCGACCAGGTCAACGCGCTGGGGTTCCGGCCGGACTTCGTCATGCACACCGGGGACCTGACCCACCTGTCCACCCCGGCGCAGTTCGACCAGGTCAAGCAGATGATGAGCGGCCTGCGCACCGAGCGGGTGTTCACGGTCCCCGGCGAGCACGACTCGGTGGGCGACCAGGGCCGTGCCTACCGGCAGGCCTTCGCCCAGGGCACGCAGGGTGACGGTTGGTACAGCTTCGACACGCACGGCGTGCACTTCATCGCGCTCGTCAACACCCTCAGCCTGGAGAAGCTGGGACACCTCGGCGCCGATCAGATCGACTTCGTGCGCCGCGACGTCGCCGGCCTGTCCTCCGACACCCCGATCGTCGTGTTCAGCCACATCCCGCTGTTCGCCATGTACCCGCAATGGGGGTGGTCGACGGACGACGCGCTGCAGGTTCTCAACCTGCTCAAGCGGTTCTCCTCCGTCACGGCCCTCAACGGGCACGTCCACCAGCTGTTCAGCCGCGTCGAGGGCAACGTCACCTTCCACTCGGCCACCACGACCGCCTACCCACTGCCCAAGCCAGGACAGGCCCCCGCTCCGACCCCGCAGGTGCTCCCGGCCCGGCAACTACACACCGCCCTCGGCATCCGCACCGTCCAGTACCGGCAGGGCACCACCGCGCTGGCGATCACCGACCAGGAGCTCGCATGAACGACACCACCGCGCCGGTACGGGCAGGAGCGCGCCCGCCCGTGGCCGCGAGACTGCTGACCCCGGCCGCCGGGGCCACGCTCGCCGCCAGCGGCGTTGTCCACGCTCAGCTCTACCTCGACGGCTACCGCTACCTGCACGTGGTCGGCGTGCTGTTTCTGCTCCAGGCCGCGGCCTCGTTCGGCCTCGGGGTGCTGCTGGTGGCGGGGGCACTCCTCCCGCCGCCCGCGCTCATCCACCTCGCTGCCGTGGGCACGGCCGTCGGTGCGCTGGCCGGCTTCGCCGCCTCACGCACCACAGGCGTCTTCGGATTCGTCGAACACGGCCTGCAACCCGCCCCGCAGGCGCTCATCAGCATCGTCGCCGAATGCGCAGCCGTGCTGGCGCTGCTCGCAGCTGGATATCTCACTGTCCGGCACCGGCGGGCACCCGTGTCCCGCCCACCGAGCGCGGGCTGAAGACAGTCCGGGCCCGGCCCCTGGTGGGCGGGGGACCGGGCGCATCCTGAACCAGCGGTACGAGAGCGGGTGTGCCTGGCTGAGTGGTTCATGGAGTGCTGGGGCGGGTCTCGGTCCAGTCGACCATCAGACGTCGTTCGGCGAAGAGCCACTCGCCTTCGCGCTTGGCGAAATGGTCCAGGTAACGGATGGACGCGATCATGATCGTGCGCTCGGCATCCGCGCCGTAGGAGATGTGGTGGGCCAGGCAGTAGCTCTCGCCGCTCGCCCGGTCGCCGTCCAGGATCACGGTGCTCTGGCCGTTGAAGTGGGTGGTGGCCTTGTAGGTGTTCAGGTTGTCGAAGACCGGGGCAAGGGCTTCGCGGCCGTGCAGTTCCTGGGTCGGCTCGGCGGCGGTGGCGTCCATGAAGACCAGGAAGCGGGTGTCCTCGGTGAACAGTGCCATCTGCCCCTTGGCGTCCCGGCGGTCGGCGCAGTGGGCGTAGGCGTCGATGAGTTCCCGGATGGCCAGCCGGTCGGCGGCCTCCTGCGGTGAGATCGGATCGTGAGAGGACAAGGCGACTCCCTCGGGAAGTGAATGACACCTGCATGAGAGCACCGGTGGGCTGAGCCCGGATCAAGGCACGCCGTAACCGCACCGGCGCGGGCGAACCTCCGCTATCCGTTCGAGCGGAAGATGGGCCAGCCGACCTCGGTGACCCAGTCGTGCTCGTTGGTCGCGTCGAGGGGGCTGCGCAGGTAGAACTCGCGCAGCGGGCCGTCGACGCCGATCTCGTGCCGTGCGGCGTAGGTGCCCAGGTCGCCGTAGGTGAGGTCGATGGTCTCCAGGGGCCCGTGGTGGACCGCGACCGCGAGTTCCGCGCCGGGCACGACCACTGCGTCGATCCGGCCGACCGGGCGCGCGTCACCGTCGACCGGAAGGAACACGAGCGCCTCGCCGCGCTCGTCCTGGAGCAGCTCACTGGCGAACAGGCCGCCCATCGGGGCCGTCCGGCGCAGTCCTCGGGCCGTGGCGAAGCCGTGCAGTTCGCCGAGGGCGCCCTGCCACCAGCTCACCACGTCCTGCCGGTCGACGACTTCGCGGATGCCGATGGCCGGCTGCCCGTGGACCGTGCGGTACTCGATGGCTGACCCGCGCGCGGGCCGGGCCAGCAGCTCGCGCAGCGATTCGACGGCGCTCTGCGCCTTCGCGAGCCGGTCCTCCAGCCGCGCGAGATGCGCGCTGATCAGCTCGTTGCGGGTGCCAACGTCTTCCGTGGCGAGCACGGCCTTGACGTCCGCCACGGGCATCTCCAGGTTGCGCAGGCGAACGATCACCTGCGCCGTCGGCACCTGGTCCAGGGAGTAGTACCGGTAGCCGGTTCCCGGGTCGACGTCGGCCGGCGTGAGCAGCTCGACGTCGTGGTAGTGCCGCAGCGTCTTGACGCTCAGATGGGACACGCGGGAGAACTCGCCTACGGTCAGACCGGTGTGCATGGCGCCAGTATGAACCCTCCCCTTACCGGAGGGTCCAGCACCGGACCACCGGTTGACCCTCCCGGACGGGGAGCACCCAACGTGTTCAGTACGGACCCCAACGGTCACAGGCCGACGAAGGAGCCACCATGAACACCACCGGCCCAGCCGATGCACTGCCCGACGTCGTCACCGCCCACATCGCGGCGGTCAACGCCTTCGACGTGGACGCCATCATGGCGACCTTCACCAACGACGCCCTGGTCAACGACGCGCTGCGCGAATTCGTCGGCACCGCGTCGATCCGCGCCTGGGCGAGCCGCGAACTGGTGGACGCCAAGGTCACCATGGACGTGACGCAGGTCGTGCCCCACCGCACCCTGACGATCGTGCGGGCGCGCTACGACGACGAGTACGACAAGACGAACCTCCCCGACGAGCTGGTACTGACCAACTACTTCACCGTCACCGACGGCAGGATCAGCTCACTGATCATCGTGCACAACGCGCCGGCTCCCTACTGAAGACCTGTCCGCTCCGGCGGCCGGCTGGCGCGAGTCTCCCGAACTCCCACCGCTGCCCGGTGACCGGACAGCACCAACACCCCTCAGGAAGCACCCCATGAGCACAGTGGTCATCGCCGAGCTCTTCTCCCAGCCCGGCCGGGGCGACGACGTCGCAGAACTACTGCTGGACATCCTGGGTGAGAGCCTCTAGCACGAGGGCTGCGAACACATCCGCATCCTGCGCGACCAAGGCGACGCCGACCATGTCGCCGGCCTGACCAGGTGGACCGAGGCACACAACTACACCGACTACCTCGCCTGGCGCACCGCGAACGGCTTCACCGCCACCTTCGAGGCCATGCTCACCCGCCCCCTGGTGATCCACTACTACGACGAGATCTACCACGGCCAGGGCATCGCCGCTGTCGCCGTCGAGGAGTAGGGCCGCAGGCAGGACAGGCCAGGGCGGTCAGGGTTTTGCCAGGGCAGTTCGCAGAGCGTCGAGGGCGGCAGTGCGGAATGCGGTCATCGAAGGTGCTTTGCCGTCGAGCAAGGCGTCAGCACCGTGGTACATGCCTGGTTCGACCCGCAGCTCGCAGGCGACGCCGGCCTCGCCCAAGCGTCGGGCGTAGTCGACGTCTTCGTCGTGGAACAGGTCGAGGTCGCCCACGCCGATCCACGCGGGCGGCAGCCCATCGAGGCTTCTACGTCTTGCCGCCGCGATGTAGGGGCGATCGTCGCGGTCCTGTGGCGGGCGGCCGAGGTAGGAGGTCCAGGCGAAGCGGTTGGAGTCCGGGGTCCACGTGTAGATCGCGCTGTTGGGAGGGTCGACGCGTAGGGCCGTGCGGTCGTCGAGCATGGGGTAGAGGAGGAGTTGGAACCGGACCGGCACTCCTGAATCGTGGGCTCGCTGGACGACGACGGCGGCGAGTCCGCCTCCAGCGCTTTCGCCGCCGACGGCGATCTGGGCGGGATCGATGCCGAGGGTGGCGGCACTGGCGTGAAGCCAGCGGAGTACACCGAAGCAGTCGTCCAGAGCTGCGGGGTACGGATCTTCGGGTGCGAGGCGGTAGTCGACGCTGACGACCAAGACGCCGAGTTCGTCGGCAACGCGGCTGCACCAGGTGTTCTCCTGCCGAGCGGCACCCATGACGGTTCCTCCGCCGTGGATCCAGAGCAGTGCTGCGCGTGGCGCTTGGCCTGATGCCTGGTAGGTGAGCACCTCGACGGAGGGGTCGGCGGTCGTGGCCGGCAGTGTGCGCCGCTCGATGCGGACGCCGGGCCTGGAGGCGGCTCCCGCCAAGGGAACGAGGCGGCGGGCGATGGCCAGAGTGACCGGGTTGCCGAAGTTCAGCGGGAGGAGGAGCACGGGGTGCCGCAGCTCGCGGGGGACTGCCACCAGAGCGCGGCGACGTGTGCTGATCGCCGCGGCAACGCCGAGGGTTGCTGCGGCGCCCAGGCCGCTGAGAACGCGTCGGAGTGTCATGTACTGCGCACCTTTCGTTCGGGTGGCCGCGGTTCTCGGGTTCAAGCGGTGGCGCCTCGCCGGTCGGCCGAGGCGGGCGCCGCGCCCGCGACGAGGGCTTCCGCTTGACACGACCACCTTATCGGTAACAGTGTATCCATTATGAGTATCTGGTCTGAGCCCCAGCCCGATTCCCGGTTCGTCGAGGTGGACGGCCTGCGGATCCACTACAAGCGCGCCGGGCACGGCCCGGTACTCGTGCTGCTGCACGGCAGTGCCTCGTCCCTGCAGCACTTCGACCGCGCGACGGATCTCCTGTCGGATTCGTTCGACGTCATCCGTCCCGACCTGCCGGCGTTTGGACTGACGGGCCCGCGCAAGGACCGCGACTACCGCATCCCGGCGTACGCCGCGACGGTGGCGGGCTTCGCGGAGGCGCTGGGCGTGCCGCGCTACGCGTTGGCCGGCAATTCCCTGGGCGGCAACATCGCCTGGAACGTCGCGCTGGACCGTCCGGAGCGGCTGACCGGCCTGGTGCTGGTCAACGCCACCGGCTACCCGGAGAAGACGGTGCCCGCGGGGATGCGCCTGACCCGTAACCCGCTGGTGCGGCCGCTGCTGAGGCGGGTGATGCCGCGCGGGGCAGTCGAACGCAGCCTGCGCGAGGCCGTCGGGCCGCATGCGCAGATCGTGGACGACGCCATGGTGGACCGCGCCTACCAGCTCATGAGCCGCCCCGGTAACCGCTCGGCCTTCGTCGACTTCTGCAACACCGACCAGCCGGACCGCAGCGCGCAGATCCCCCGCATCACGGTGCCCACGCTGGTGCTGCGCAGCGCGGGCATCGACGGACAGCACTTCACCCGCGACATCCCCGGCACCCAGGAGCTGGTCCACCCCCACGGCGGACATCTGCTGCCGGAGGAGGAACCGCAGTGGGTCGCGTACGCGATCGCGAAGTTCCTCGGCTCCCGCGCCGACACCCCCGCGAACTGAGGGCAAGGAGACCCGTGCCATGAAGTACTTCGTCGCCCCGGGCGAGGACCGCAAGCTCACCGCCGACTCGCGCAAGGCGCTGCGCGGCAGTTTCGTCGAGCTGTCCGACGGCGTCACCCACTACGAGCTGACGGGGCCCCAGGACGGGGAGGTGGTCCTGATGGCGGGCGGCCTGACCATCCCGCTGTCCTACTGGGACGGCCTCGTCAGCGAGTTGCACGCCCGCGGGCTGCGCACGCTGACCTGCAGCGCCTACGGCCGCGGCTACTCCGACCGGGTGCGAGCGCGATACGACGAGACGCTGTTCACGCGGCAGCTCGCCGAGCTGACGGACCGGCTCGGCCTGACGGCGCGGCCCCTGCACCTGGTCGGCACCTCCATGGGCGCGCTCGTCGCCATGACGTACGCCGCCCGGTACCGCCCGTCGGTGTCCACGCTCACCATCGTCGGACCCGCCGGTCTCGCCAAACCGCTGTTGGCCTCCCCCGACCGGCTGCTGCGCAGCGATCTGCTGGCCGGAGTGGTCGCCCGCCGTCGCGGCCTCCGGCTGCTCCAGGGGCACCTCGGGCACAACGTCCGGGACTCCGAGCTCGGCGCGGAACTGACCGAGATGGTCCTCGGCACCCTGCGCTTCGAGGGCTCGCTGTACGCGGTCTTCGACACCCTGCAGCACCTGCCTCTCGCCGGCCGTGACGACCTCTTCCGGCGGACGGGGGCGCTGGGCATTCCGACGCTGCTGCTGTGGGGCGACGAGGACACCGTCACGCCGCCGGGGCACTTCGACACGGCGCGCGCCCTGCTGAAGCCCCGTCACCATCACCTCATCACCAAGTGCGGGCATATGGCCCCGTTCGAACGGCCTCGCGACGTTGCCGATCAGCTCGTCCCGTTCGTGTCCGCACGCGCTGAAAGGCTCGACCCATGAACAACCCGCAGCCCATCGACGTACTGATCATCGGTGCCGGCCCCTCGGGCTCCGCCCTGGCGATCGACCTCGTACGCCGCGGACTCGACGTCCGGATCGTCGACAGGTCCCCCCACACCTTCGACGGCTCGCGCGCCAAGGGCATCCAGCCCCGCAGCCTCGAAGTCCTCGAAGACCTCGGCGCTCTCGACGACGTGCTGGCCGGCGGCGACCTCTATCCCAAGCTCGGGCTCCATGCCGGACCCCTCAGTGTGCCGTGGAAGATGTTCCCCCACCGAGAGGCAACTCCGGACGTCCCGTACCCGAACACCTGGCTGATCCCGCAGTTCCGCACGGACCGCGCCCTGCACGCCCGGCTCGGTGAGCTCGGCCGCGAGGTCGAGTTCAACAAGGCACTGACCGAGCTGACGCAGGACGAGGACACGGTGCTCGCCAAGGTGGTGGGCGCGGAGGGGGTCGAGACGATCGTCGCCCGCTATGCCGTGGGGGCCGACGGCGGCTCCAGCGCGGTGCGCAAGCAGCTCGACATCGGTTTCGCCGGGACGACGGACGAGTCCGACCGCGTGCTGATCGTGGATGCCTCCGTCAGCGGCCTGGCCCGCAACCGGTGGCACATGTGGCCCGGCCTCGGCGGCAAGCTCATCGGCGCCTGCCCGCTCCCCGGTAGCGACATGTTCCAGTGGATGATCCGGCTCACGCCAGACGAGACGCCGCCCCAGGAGATCGGCGCCATCATCGACCGGATCCACTCCCACACCCGCAACCGGCACATCCAGCTGCACGAGATCCACTGGAAGTCCGTGTTCCGGCCCAACATCCGTCTTGCGGAGCACTACGGCCGCGGACGCGTCTTCCTCGTCGGCGACGCCGCGCACGTCCACACCCCCGCCGGTGCCCAGGGCTTGAACACCGGTATGCAGGACGGCTACAACCTCGGCTGGAAGCTCGGCCAGGTCCTCGCCGGCGCCGACCCGGCCCTGCTGGACACCTACGAGGCCGAGCGGCAGCCGATCGCCGTCGGGGTCCTGGGACTGTCTACGGAGAAATGGGGCGGCATCGCCAAGCTCGACCCCTCCAGCATGAAGCGCGGCAAGGACGAGCAGCAGCTCGCCCTGACCTACTACGGCGGCCCGCTCGCCCCCGCCAACGGCACCGACACCGCCACGCTGCGCGTGGGCGACCGCGCCCCGGACGCCCAACTGCTCGGCGCCGACGGCACCGAGGCCCGTCTGTTCGACCTCCTCCAGGGACCGCACTTCACCGCCATCGCCTACGGCCCCGGCGCAGCCCGGGACCTCGAACTCCTCGAATGGCCGACGACGGGCGCCCAGCTCAAGCGGCTGACCGTCGGACCGGCCGCGGGCGACGGCCGCGCCTTCACCGACCCCAGGAACACGCTGTGCAGTGCCTACGGCCTGACCGGCGACACGCTCCTGCTGATCCGCCCCGACGGCTACCTCGCGCACATCGCCACCCGGGACTTCCACACCACCGCGCAGGCCGCCGTGCGGGCGATGACGCCGCAAGCAAGGAGCCGCACCATCTCCCAGCCGAGCCACACCTACCGCCCTGCCTGAGCCACACCGTGACGCCACCCCGACGCCGACACCCTGGAATCACCTCATGATCCTCACAGTCACCCTCGCCTGCCTCATCGCCCTGATCTTCGGAGCAAGCGGAGTGCTCAACACACTCGCACTGCCGAAGGCACGCCAGCTGGCCGCCGAGACCGGCTTCTCCGTCGCCGCCTACCGCCGCATCGGCGTGCTGCAACTGGCAGGAGTCGCCGGCGTGGCGCTGGGCCTCGCCGTGCCGCTGCTCGGCGGCCTCGCGGGCGCCGGGCTTCTCCTGCTGCTCGCCGGAGCCGTGGTCGTGCACCTGCGCAAGGGCGACCCGGTTGCCAAACTCGTGCCCGCCGCCGTGTGCGCGGTGCTTGTCGCCTCATACCTCGTGGCCTTGTTCGCCTGAGGCGCTGCCGATCGTGTCCACGCCTCCACGGATGGGCAGCGCCGGGAGTCGCCCGGAACGCAGATAAACGGCTACACTGTAGCCATTATTAGAGTGGCAGGAACCGCAGCCACCTGGGCCTGATGGCGCTCAAGCCGCGACCGCACGGTCCGCCTGTCACCAGGGCCCTTTCGTCCACAGTGCCGACCCCCGAGGGGTAGACGATGCCCATCCTGATCGCGATAGCGATCTACGCCGTCCGGATCGCGCGCGCCCCCTTGGACGCGCGCCTGAAAAAGCGCCACGTCGGACCCCTGTCGGTCACGACCGGAGCGGTCATGCTCTACCTGGCCTGGGACTGGCTCAGGCCCGAGGGCCTCAGCGCCGTCTATTTCATCGGCGAGTTCACCGGCGTCCTGTCCGCCTACCTGATGTCCTGCACCCTGGTGCTGGCCACCCGCCTGAAGTGGTTGGAGCAGTGGTTCGGCGGCCTGGACCGCATGTACCGCCAGCACAAGCGGTACGCCGTATGGTCCATCCTCCTGCTCGCCCCCCACCTGCTCCTCCACTTCCTCTCCGGCTTCGACGGGAGTTGGTACGGCTACGCCCACCAGACCGCGTCGGTAGGAATGGGCCATCTCCTCGGTGCCGTCTCCGCCATCGGCCTGCTGCTGCTCGTCCTCATCTCACTCGGCCAGGTCGGCCGCATCCTCCGACTGCCCTACGAGCGCTGGCTGTTCCTGCACCGCCTCACCGGCCTGCTGCTCCTGTCCGCGCTGCTGCACGGCTGGTTCCTCGATCTCGTCATCAACAGATCCACGCCCCTCCTGGCGATCTACGTCACCATGGCCACCATCGGCATGACCGCCTACGCCTACGACGAACTGGTGCTACGGCGCAGGGAACCCCGGGCGGACTACACCATCCACCGGGTCGAGCGGCCGACACCCGACATCCTCGACCTCACCCTCACGCCCACCGGCAGGACGGCGCTTCCCGTGACCGGAGGCCAGTTCGTCTACCTCCGGGTCGGCGGCTGGCACGAACATCCCTTCAGCGTCGCAGGAACGCAGGCCGACGGCTCGGTACGCCTCACCATCCGTGCCCTGGGCCGCGGCACACGCGGCCTCTACACGGACGTGAGCGAAGGACACCCCGCAACCCTCAAGGGCCCCTACGGCATGTTCGACCACACCCTCGGCGGACCCCGGCAGATCTGGATCGCGGGCGGCATCGGTATCGCGCCCTTCCTCGGCTGGCTCACCCACCCCGGTGCGGCGCCGGCCCGCACCGACCTCTTCTACTGCGTCCCCAGCGCCGAAGACGCACCGTTCCTCCCGGAACTCACCGCAGCGGCAGCACACCGCCCCGAGTTCCGGCTCCACCCGACGTTCAGCCGCAGCCACGGCCGTCTGACCGCCGAAAGAATCCAGGCCGAGGCCGGACCGATCACCCCCGACACGCACGTCTTCCTCTGCGGCCCCGCCTCAATGATCGAAAACCTCACCCGCGCCCTCCACCGCCAGGGCGTCCCCCGCGAGCAACTCCACGCCGAGCACTTCGCCTTCCGCTGACGAACCGCGCCGGCCACGCGGATCACGACAGCTGTAGGCCTGACCATCCGGCGACCGGTTGCCCCCGGACGCCTGGGCGCCGGCCGAGACGACCCCGTAGGCGGGCGGCTCGGGTTCGCGTCGTCCTGGCTGGTCAGGCGCCGTCGCGCAGGTGGGCAAGCCCGCTGAGAAGGAGTTCGAGCCCGAAGGAGAACTCGTCCTCGATCGGAACGGGCATCGACCCGGCGACGGTGCTCGTTGCCGGGAACAAGGCTGGATCGACGTTCTGGAAGACGGCGGACAGTTGTGCGTCCGCGAGTTGCCCGCCGCCGCCATGACCGTTGACCTGTATGGCGAATCCGAGGACGTAGCGGGCGAGGGTGGCAAAAGCGTTCGCAGCCAGTCGCGGCGGGAAGCCGCTGTCGAGCAGTGCCGCGACACAGTGCTCCCGCAGCGCCATGGCGTTCGGCCCCAGGGGTATCTCCTCGACCAGCAGGCGCGCCGCGTTCCGGTGCCGGGCCAGGGCCCCGAACATGGTGTGCGCGACCGTCCGCAGCGCTTGCTGCCAGCCCATCGCGAGGAGTTCGTCGCCCTTCAGCTCCACGGCGCCGAACACGCGGTCCACGACATGGGCGACCAGCGCTGTCCGGTTGTCGAAATGCCGGTACAGCGTCGCCGTGCCCGAGCCCAGGCGCTGGGCCAGCGTCCGCATCGAGAGAGCGTCGGCCCCTTCCTCGTCCACGATCTGCAACGCGGTGGAGACGATCCGCTCCAGCGGCACGGGCGGACGCCCCGGGCCCCGACCTGATACCGGGGTTGCTCGCGTAGGACCAACTGCTGCCACTGAAACGTCCACCTCCTCGGCCAACACCATAACAGCAACACCGTATCCACTATGGAGTCGCCGGTTGGACACCGAGTGGCGGCCGCCCCTTCGATCCGCCCGGTGTCGTCGCAGGTGCCCAGTTGCTCGCCTGGGATGTAGCGGGCCGCGCGCAGCACGCGGCTGCGGACCTCCTGGGTGGATTGCAGTGCCTCCGGCGTGTCCTCTCGGTGGGGTACGCATCCTGCCAATGGTCAGCTTCTGACGCCCCATCGGATAGTGCCAGTGAACTCGCACAAGTAGGCAGTCGGGCGCTCCCGGGAAGCACGGACCAGCGGTCACAGGCTCCCACCAGCGTGCAGGGGGCATGTGCCGCCCGGTCACGCTGTCCTGATGGCTCCCGAGGCCGAAAGCGTCCCGTAAGGAAGCCCTCCCTACCGTCCGGAGTGAGCCAGGCAGCGTCCGCAGTCGCTGCCGGTCACAAGGAGGGAATCATGGAGAAGCTGAGCGGGTGGGTGATCCGCCATCGGCTGCTGGTGGGCCTGAGCTGGCTGGTGGTCACCATCGTCGGGGTGCTGCTGGCGCCGTCGCTGTCGAGCCGGCTCCAGCCGGGCACGCATGTCAGCGGCCCCGGCTACACCGCCAACGTGCAGATCGCCCAGAAGTACGGCGGCGCCACCCAGGACCCGGGTGTCGTGATCCTGGACGCCCCGGGAGGTCGGACCGTGACCTCGCCGCAGGTGCAGGCGGAGCTGAAGGCGGTGGACGCGGGCATCGCCAAGGCCGTGCCGGAGCTGCGGGTGGTCTCCTACGCCTCGACCGGCAGTCGGACGCTGGTCGGGACCGGTGGTGCGAGCACGATCGTGCTCGCCTATCCGCCGAAGCCGGGTGACGACATGGCCACCGAGCAGGTCGACGCCCTGACGCAGGCCGCGAAGGCGGCGGCGCCGGGTCTGACCGTGCACGGCACCAGCCTGCGGGCCCTGGAGGCCGGCAACACCAGCGGCAGCGGGAACTCCAGCGTCACCGGCGAGCTGATCATCGGCGCGCTCGGCGCCCTGGTGGTGCTGGCCTGGGTGTTCGGGTCGCTGCTGGCGCTCCTGCCGCTCCTGATGGCCCTGATCTCGGTGCTGACGATGCAGTTGCTCGTCTATGGCCTGACGTACCTGATGCCGTCCTCCTCGCCGATCCACCCGTCCGTTCAGTACATCGTGGCGCTGCTGGGCCTGGGCCTGTCGATCGACTACTCGTTGCTGGTGGTCACCCGCTGGCGCGAGGAGCGGGCGGCCGGCCGGAGCAACGACGAAGCGGTGCGGGCGGCCGTGAAGCGGGCCGGGCACAGTGTCTGGTTCAGCGGCCTGGTGGCCTCGCTCGGCCTGTTCGCGCTCATCGTGGTCCCCAACTCGATGGTCCGCGGGATCGGCGTGTCCGGCCTGTTCATCCCCTCCACCGCGACCCTGGTCGCGCTGACGCTGCTGCCCGCGGTGCTGTCGAAGATCGGCCCGCGCGTGGACTGGCCGAGGCGGGCGTCGCGGCGGCAGGCCGCCAGCCGGTTCTGGACCGGCTGGTCGAAGTTGGTGATCCGGCACCGCGTGGCCTCGGCCGTCGCGGGCCTGGGCATCCTGGCCGCGCTGACCGGCACCGCCGCGACGATCAACATCAGTACGCCGAGCAGCCACGCGCTGGCCACCGCCGGCGCGTACACCGACGGCCTGCACACGCTGGAAGCCGACGGATTCCCGTCCGGGACGCTGACGGCGGTGCCGCTGTACGTCCCGAACGCCGCCGACGCGGGGACCGTCGTGAACACCCTGGAGACCGTCTCCGGCCTGCGCGGCGCCGTCGCCCCGGCCGGCGCGACCTGGCATGCCGGGGGCGGCACGGTGGTCATCGCGATCCCGCAGTACGAGGTCGGCAGCGCGAACGGCGGCACCTCGCTGGACCGGATCCGCCACAGCGTCCCGCACGGTGTGCAGGCCGGCGGCGAGGGCGCGCAGAAGATCGACGAGACCAACGCCACCTACGGCTCGTTCCCGCTGCTGTTCGCGGTGGTCGCGGTGGTCACCTTCCTGCTGCTGGCCCGCGGGATGCGGTCGATCCTGCTGCCCGCGAAGGCCGTGCTGCTCAACATGCTGTCGGTGGCAGCCTCCTACGGCCTGCTGGTCATCGTCTTCCAGCACGGCGTCGGAATGCAGGCGCTGTGGGGCGCGTCCAGCTACGGCGCGATCGACACCCTCGCCCCGGTGCTGATCTTCGGGTTCCTGTTCGGCGTGTCGATGGACTACGAGGTGTTCATCCTGGCCAGGGTCCGGGAAGGGTACGAGCGCACCAGGTCCACGAGGGAGGCCGTCATCGAGGGCGTGTCGCGCACCGGCCGCCTGGTGACCTCCGCCGCGCTGATCCTGTTCTTCGCGCTCGCCTCGCTGGCCACTGCCAACGACGTCACCGTGCGCGAGATCGCCATGGGCCTGGCGTTCGGGGTGGTGCTGGACGCGATCGTGGTCCGGATGCTGCTGCTGCCCGCGCTGGTCTCGCTGTTCGGGGACTGGAACTGGTGGCTGCCGGCTCGGGCCGCGCGACTGGTGCGCATCCCGGCGGCGCCATTGGCCCCCGTTCGCGTCGAGCAGCCGGAGCCCGTTTCGGCTCGGGTCGGGGATGCTTAGACCATGCGGGTGCTGGTGGTAGAGGACGAGCCGGACGTTGCCCAGGCCCTGGTCTGGGGCCTGGAGGCCGAGGGCTACGTGGTCGACGCGACGGGCAACGGCACGGACGGGCTGTGGATGGCGACTACGAGCGCCTACGACGTCATCGTGCTGGACGTGATGCTGCCCGGCCTGGACGGGTACCAGGTGGCCAAGCGCCTGCGCCAGCGCGAGCGCTGGACACCGATCCTGATGCTCACCGCCATGGACGACGACCTCGACCACGCCGAGGGGCTGGACTCCGGGGCGGACGACTACCTGTCCAAACCGTTCTCCTACCCCGTCCTCCTCGCGCACTTGCGCTCCCTGACCCGACGCACCCTCAGCGCCAGGCCGACGGTGCTCACCGCCGCCGGCCTGGCACTGGACCCCGCCGGACGCACCGTCACCCGCGACGGCGCGCCCTTGGACGTGACCGGCCGGGAGGCCGCCGTGCTGGAGTACCTGCTCCGGCACAAGGGCGCCGTCATCTCCAAGACCGAACTGCTGGAGCACTGCTGGGACGCCCACTTCGACGGCGACCCGGCGGTCGTCGAGGTCGTCGTGCACCGACTGCGCCGCAAGATCGAGAGACCGCAGGGGCCGGCCGTCATCTCGACCGTGCGCGGCAAGGGATACGTGATCAGGAGCGAGGAGCGATGATCGGGCTTGCGCACATCTGGCGAGGCCTGCTGCACCGGGCGAGCCCCCGCAGCCTGCGGACCCGGGTCACGGTCCTCGCGGGGCTCGCACTCACCGCGGCCGTCATGATCGGTCTCCTGGTGATGTACCTGCTCCAGGTCGACCAGGCCAAGCGCACCGTCGCCGGGCAACTGCGCACCTACGCCGTCCAGATCGAGCAGTCGGCGACCGGCTCGGTGCTCCCACAGCCGCTGCCCCCGTCGCTCCTCGACACCCAGGCCCAGGCCCAGGTTCTCGCGCCGGACGGGACCGTCATCGCCGCGACGCAGAATCTCGTCGGCAGGCCCGCGCTCTTCGCGCTCCCGGCCGACTCCGCCACCCCGGTCCGGCAGAAGGCCGCCGACGGCGTCCTGCCCAGCGAGGTCTCCGTCATCGGCGAGTACAGCGCGGTCGGCGGCCGACCGGTGTCCGTCATCACCGTGACCACCACCAACCAACGCGACCAGGTCAACGAGACCTTCGCCCGACTCCTCGTCATCGGCGTGCCGACCACGCTCCTGCTGGCGTGCGGCACCGTCTGGTGGGTGGTCGGCCGCGCGCTCCGGCCGGTGGAGCAGATCCGGCGCACCGCCACCGCCATCACCGCCGCCGACCTCTCCCAGCGCGTCCCGGAGCCCGGCACCGACGACGAGATCGGCAACCTGGCCCGCACCATGAACGACATGCTCACCCGCCTCGACGACTCCGCCGCCCGCCAGCGCCGCTTCGCCGCCGACGCCAGCCACGAGCTCCGCAGCCCCCTGACGGCCATCCGCACCGGCCTTGAGGTCGGCCTTGCGCACCCCGACCGCGCACCGTGGCCGGACATCGCCTCACGCGCCGCACGCCAGACCGAACGGCTCGAAGCCCTGATCTCCCAGCTGCTCGCCCTGGCCAAGGCCGACGCCGGACAACTGGCCGCACGTCAGCAAATCGTCGACCTGGGCGCGTTGCTCACCGAAATCCGGGCGACGACCGTGGTACCCAACCGGAAGTTCGAGATCGCCGTCCCGGCGCAAACCACGGCGACCGGCAATCCGCAGGACCTGTCACGACTGTTCCGCAACCTCATCGACAACGCCGCCCGCTACGCCCGAACGCGGGTGTCCGTTACCGCGAGGGTCGAACCGGACAGCGTCCGGGTCGAGATCAGCGACGACGGACCGGGAATCCCGGCCGAGGATCGCGAGCGCGTCTTCGACCGATTCGTCCGCCTCGACGCCAGCCGAGGGCGCAACAGCGGGTCCACCGGACTTGGGCTGGCCATCGCCAGGGAGATCGCCACGGCGCACGGAGCGACGATCGTGCTCACCGAGGCCGACGGCGGCGGCGCGTGCGCCGTCGTGACCCTGCCGCGCTGACGCGGTGCGCCACACCGCGGTCAGCGCGGCGTCATCGACCCGGGCGAGGGTCGGTC
Organism: Kitasatospora sp. NPDC057936; assembly: GCF_042887525.1. Taxonomy (NCBI): domain Bacteria; kingdom Bacillati; phylum Actinomycetota; class Actinomycetes; order Kitasatosporales; family Streptomycetaceae; genus Kitasatospora; species Kitasatospora sp. NPDC057936. The sequence continues at coordinate 23,137 of NZ_JBHVPD010000089.1, read as the reverse complement.
GTTGAGGGCCCCAGCCACGGCGCGACCGCAGGCCCCCACCCCTCTGACGCTATGACTGTGGTCTCGACATCCTTCGTTACCAGGCCGGGCCGTTCTTCTTGAAGAAGTCGATCAGCCCCTGCGTGTCGGACTGGTAGACGTCCACCTTGCTGATCGCGTGGCCCCTCACCTCGTACCGCTCGAATTGCTGATAGCGGATGGTCTCACCGCTGGCGTGTGCGGTGAAGACCGCGCTCCAGAGGCCGGCGAGCCGCTCGCCGTCCCCGAAGATCTCTCCCTCGACGAACTGCCACGTTGAGAACTGGTTCAGCCAGCCCGGAACCTTCTGGAAGAACTCGTCGCGGCTCGTGGTCGTCCCGCCGTACGGCAGTGCCGAGGGCTCGGTGATGACGACGTCGTCGGCGAGTGACGCGGCCAGCGCGGCCGGGTCCTGCGACTTCATCGCTTCGTAAAAGAATTGGATTACCGAGGCACTCATGGTCATCCCTTCGTTGAAGTTGACGCTGTGCATGGGGCGGCATCGCGTCTCGCGAAGGCCGCTGTGCGGGCTGCGGGGTCGCCCGAGCGCGTCGCCGCCTCCGGCGGGTTGCGTCTCGATGCTGCGGCTCCGGATCGAGCCGACGCTATGCGACCCGCAGTAGTTTTGCGGTCAGTGGGTTGAGCTCGACCGGCCCGTCCTCGCCGACGAGGACCGTTCCGCCGAGGGTGACCATGTGGTCGCCGATTCCGCAGCTCGACTCGAAGGCGAAGGACATTCCGGGTTCGAGGGTCAGGTCGGCCAACATCGCAGGCCGTGGGGGCGCTATCGGGTACCGGTCGCCGCCTTCGGCCTGGATGAGTCCCCCGGGGATGCGGCTGAAGGCGCCGTAGGGGTTCAGTCCGTGGATCTGAGGGCCCCGGAACCAGGCGCCGACTGCCTCGGCGGGCGCCAGCATGGCCTCGGAGACCTCCCCGAACGTCGCGCCCGCGCGGAGCACCGCCAGACCGGCGGCGTAGCACTCGCTCGCGATCCGGGCGGCGCGCTCGATCGTCCGGTGTACCTCGCCGATGGCGATTGCGGCCTGGTGCTGCGTCTGACGGCCGCCGAAGTTGCTGAAGATCTCCGTGGCGATCAGGTCGCCTTCCCGCAGGATGCGCGGTGGCTGCGGCCGGTAGCCCCACGCGGGCTGTCCGGATGCCGACGGTGCAGGGCCAGAGCAGAAGTGCATGTCGGGCGCGAGTGCGCCGTGCCGGTACGCGGTGGCCATGGCGGCGGCGTACACGTCAGCTTCGGAGACGCCCGGTGCGGCCGTGGCCACCATGGCCTCCGCCATCGCGTCGCCGATGCGGGCGGCATGACGCACCACGGCGATCTCCTCGTCGCTCAGCGGCATCATGAGGCGGGCGAACGCGTGCCCGACGTTACGGAAGTCGGCGCCGGGCAGCTGCTTCAGCACGGTGTCCCAGAACGGGTACGGGATGCGCCCTTCGGGATGCGCGGGAAGATACGGGTCGAGGCCCATGACCCCGATGGAGCCGTTGCCGAGCCCCAGGTCCTTCAATGCCCGGACGAGCTGGTGGGACTGCCGGCCGAGCCGCAGGTCGTGCGCGTCGAGCCACAGTTCGCCGCCTCTGTGCACTGCTTCTCGGTGGTCGAAGAGAAACGTCGGGATCGGCACGAGCGCCGTGGGTGTCCGGTCGCGGGGGAAGACGAGAAGGACGCCCGGCCGGTCATTGGTGAACCAGCTGTCGAAGGCGAAGGGTGCGGGTCCTGCGTCGCCTTCGCCGAACACGACCAGACCGTCGAGACCCTCTCCTGCCATGAAACTGCGAGCCAGGCTCCAGCGCCTGTCCCGCTCGGCCAGTGAGTAGACGGGAACGGAAGTGCGTTGCATCGGCGGGAGCTTCATGCTGCTACCCCTGTCGTGATTCGGCGATGAGCGCGATGGCGGTGTCGATGATCGTCTGTTCGGCGGGGCGGGGATGCCAGCCGAGCTGCGTGCGGGCCTTGCCGCTGTCGACGAGCCTGGTGCGGCCGAGCTCGGAACGCACCATCGCCAGCTGCGGGTTGCGCAGCGCGAGCAGCTTGACGACGAGGTCGGGCATGGCGCGCGTGGGCACCTTCGCGGCTTCGTCCGGGAGCTTCTCGCGCAGAATGCGGGAGATCTCCCGGTACCAAAGGAAGGTGCCCGAGCCGAGGTAGCGCTGGCCTGCGGCGGCCGGGCTGGTCATGGCGAGGATGTGGAGTTCGGCGATGTCGCGCACGTCGACGACGTTCCAGCCAATGTTCGGCACGGCGGGGATCTCCCGGGCGAGCAGGCGGCGGATGACCTCGACCGTTCCCGGCCTGTTCGCTGTGCCCAGCATCGGGCCCTGCATGAACGTCGGGAGGACGGCGGTCAGTTCGAGCCCGGTCGCGTCGGCGAGCTCCCACGCGTCGCGCTCGGCGAGGATCTTGGAATCGGGGTACGCGCGAAGCGGGGTGCCGGACGGCGCGGTCCATGCCGTCTCGGTCGCGGGCGTGTCCGGGGCGCCGGTGTCGGCCGTGACGCCGGACGAGGTGAACACGGCACGCCTGACCCCGGCACGCGCGGCGGCGCCCAACACGCGGCGGGTGCCCTCACGGGCGGTCGTGATCAGGTCCACGCCCGGACCGAACGGCATCGGCGAGGCCGTGTGCAGCACGTAGTCGACACCCGCGACCGCCTCGTCCCACCCGTCGTCGCCGAGGAGGTCGGCAGCCGCGAACTCGATGGTCCCGGCGGCCTGCCCGCCGGTCTGCTCACTCACCGCGTGGCGCACCTGCTGCGCCTTGTCGAGGCTGCGCACGGTGGTGCGCACCCGGTAGCCGCGCTGGAGCAGGCCCGCGATCACCCAGCCGGCCAGGTAGCCGGTTCCGCCCGTGACGAGCACCGTCCCGTTGAACAGGTCGTCAGCCATCTACTTCTCCAATATCATTGAGTTTCTCATTGATATTGGGAGCGTATCATGGCCGCATGACTGTGGGTAGTGACGAGGAGGTACCGGTGGCTCAGCGCGCGGACGTCGAGCGGAAGGCCGAGATCGTCCGCGTTCTCGTCGAGGTGGCGAACGCCGCGGACGGGGTTGTGGCCCAGGTGCTCGGCGAGTTCGGGGTCCCGACCTCCGTCACTGGCACGCTGTGGGCGCTCGCCCCGGGAACCGAGCCGCCGACGATGCGCGAGGTGGCGGCCCGCCTGCACTGCGACCCGTCCACGGTGAGTCTGGCCGCCGACAAGCTCCAGAGCATGGGACTCGTCGCCCGTCAGCCTCACCCCGCCGACGGCCGCAAGCGCACCCTGGTCCTCACCGAACAAGGGCACGAACTGTGGGAGGCGCTCAGGACGCGGCTGCACGCCTCCGGGCTGTTCGCCGGTCTCGACGCGCAGGAGCAGGACACCCTGCTCGCGCTGCTGACGAAAATGCGAAACCCGCACCGCCCATAGCCGAAGATCGCCCGCCCTGGGCCGGACGGCCCGGAGCGGGCGACGATGCCGGTATGACCGACTGCGGACCTGGCCCGCCCGCGCCTTCTGATCCGGAGGCACCGCGGGCTGTGCCCACTATCGGCGATCCGGCGGGCGGACGCGACGGGGCCGGGAATCAATGGCGTCGCGAAGGGCCGGCGGGTCGGTGAGGGTGACCTGTTCGGCGAAGCGGGTCAGCAGCCTGCGCAGGCTGCGTTGGTCCCGGTCGCGGACGGCTTCGGTGAGGGCGGCCACCAGCCACGCCCGCCCGTGCGGGTCGGGTGCGCCCGCCCCGCACGTGGCCTGTGGCTCTTCCGCCGCCCACCTCCGTCCGTGGTGCCTCTCGTTGCCCCGGGCTGGACCCTGAGGACCTCCCGTTTCACGGGGCGCAGACTACCTTCCTCTCGAACACCGAAAAATCTATGCTGGCTGGAGTAGACATTGCTCGTGGCTGTGGTTAGTGTTTCTCTCGTAGGCGCAGTCAAGGGATACCCGCCAGACACGAACTGGCGGGCGGAGGTACAGAAGTTCGCAGGTGGGCACGGCTGTGGGGTCCTGAAGCCGGGTTTGGTGCAGTAAGGCGACAGGATCGGCGGCCGGGCCGGGTGGCCCGCAGTGATCAGGGGCGACCGGTGAGCGGTACCGCGGTAGGTGCATTACCAGTAGGTGAAGTTGAGTCGAGCGGTACCAGCAGTCGCAGGATGCGGTATCCCGGTAAATGGCGCCAGGCTGCGGGCGCGCGTACTGGGAGTCCGGCAGTGGGGTTCCAAGCCAGGGAAAGTGCAGGACGGGCGACGGGGCTGGCTGTTGGACCAGGGGCCCGTCAGGGCCTTGGCACCATGTAGTTGAAGTTCAGCATTGCCGAGCAGTACCCGTGTGAGCAGTACCTAGCAGGTCGCAGAACCAGTAATTCAGTCCGTACAGAGGATGAACGGAGGGACAGAGCGCCATCAGGATCGCCCGGCCCGTGAAGACGTCACCCGGGCGGACACCGCAGACCCCCTTTTGAGTACGAGGACGGTGGTTTCCGGTCACGCATACGCGATCCCCGCACACCCCCACCGATGGGGAGTTGCGGAACAAGGAACCCGGCCCAGGCCGGTAGATGGTGTTGTTTCCCCTTCGGGGCCCCGGAGCCGCCTTGGCGCCGGGGCCCCTCGACGCGTTCCCCAGGAACCCAGAGAGGTGCAGTGACTACGACGACCGACAGGCCCCACACCCCCGACACGCTCGACGACGACGACTACCCCGCCTACACCATGGGCCGCGCCGCCGAGATGACCGGCACCACCGCCGGCTTCCTGCGCTCGCTCGGCGAGCAAGGCGTCATCACCCCGCTGCGCTCGGAGGGCGGCCACCGCCGCTACTCCCGCTACCAGCTGCGCATCGCGATGCGCGCCCGCGACCTCGTCGACCAGGGCACCTCCATCGACGCCGCCTGCCGCATCATCATCCTCGAAGACCAACTCGAAGAAGCCCTGCGCATCAACGACCAACTCCGCCGCTCCCAGCCCGGCCAGGAACCCGCCGCCGACACCTGACCCCGTTGCCCGCGCCCCGACGAGAGCGGCCCGCGGTGAGTGCCGGGCACTCACCGCACCCCGCCCGCGGCCTGCGGCGGACGACACCTGCCACCCTTGATCGCGGACCTGCCCGACGGGCGGGCACCGCGCCGCGGTCGGCCGGCCTCCGCGGCAGCGGGCACCGGCCGGAGCCCGGCGGCGTAGAGCTGCGACACTGCCCGCAGGCGTCACGGTCACTACCGTGGGGGGACTCCCGCACACCGACCGCCGTGTCTTAATCTGGGAGTCATGTCGAACCCTGACGGGCTGCTCGTCGACATCGCCGCGATGGTCGAGTCCGAGCACAGTAACCAGATGTCCTTGACCGTGGTGGTCCCCGGAGCGGTGATCACCGGCAGGCTCGCCCCGGTGTCCCTGTGGTGGGAGCGGGTGGCGGAGGTCCTCCAGGCCTCGGAGCACCTCAAGCCGTTCGCCGCCCTCTTCGCCCCGCCTGCCGACGGCCCGCCCGCGCGTCCCACCCACCTCCACCTGCACCGCGCGAAAATCCTGCAGGGTGACTTCGCGCTGCCCCACACCGGTGGCATGTACCGCATCTCCATCGAGGACATCAGCAGCTGGACCATCGGCGACCTCGGCTACTCCGACACCTGAGACGGTGAACAGGAAGCCGGTTCTGTTCACGAGAGCCGCACCTCGGTGGGTGGTTGTTCGATCTGGGTGAACGTGTGAAAGCCCAGCGCCCTGGTGCCGGCTGCGGACTCACGGGGTTGCCGGCTCCGGGCGGCTCCCGTGTGCTTCGCGGATGCAGGTGTCCAGGATGTCGATGGCCTGTTCGACGTCCTGCTGGGGGGCCGGCCATGGCCTGGAGGTGGAATCCGCGTCCCGGTGATCGCCCAGCTGGTGCAGGCCGACGAGGACACCGTCCGCGACGTGATTCACCGCGGTGGAGCCCTCGCCGAGCCCTGCCCTTACCACTCAAAGATCAGTTACGGGAGGACCCGTAGCCTCCTGGCGGCTCAGCGATCGAAGTAGAAGCCTGCGTCGAGGTCGGCGAACAAGGTGGGGTGCTCCGGCTCCCAGCTGAGCAGTTCGCGGGTCGCCTCGTTCGGCATCTTGACGTCGATGCCGATGAAGGGGAAGGCCTTGAAGTGCTCGGCTGCCTGCTCCGCCGACATGCTGACGGCCTTGACACCCAGGTGGCGGGCGACGGACTCGGCGATGGTACGGACCGGGACGCCGGCCTCGGTCGCGCCGGTGACCTGTGAGCCGGCCGGGGCCTTGTCCACTGCGAGCGCCCAGACACGGGCGACGTCGAGGGTGTGGCCCGCGGCCCAGGTGTTGGCGCCGTCACCGACGTAGCCGGCGACGCCGGTCTGGCGGGCGATCCGGAGGTACTGCGGGATGAACCCGTTCCGGTCGCGCTTGCTGTGCGTGACGTTCGGGACCGCGACCAGGACGGTGCGCACGCCGCGCTCGGTGTATCCGTGGATGGCGAGCGCGACCTTGGCACGGGGATTCCGGTGGTTCGTGAGGTCCTCGACGCTGCCCATGCCGATGCCGAGGAATGCCTTGCCGGTGCCGACGAGTTCGCCGCAGATCGCGTGGACAACCTCCTCGTCCTGCGCGGCGACCTCGGCGAAGCGGCCGGAGGCGATGCCCTCGTGCTGGAAGCCGAGGTGAACGACCGCGTCGGCGTGGCGGGTGGCCTCGCGCAGGCCGTCGAGGTCGGTCAGGTTTCCGCGGCGGGCCTCGGCGCCCATCGCCCTGACGGTCGCGGCCGCCTCGTCGGATCGGGCGAGGCCGATGACGTCGTGACCTGCGTGGATGAGCTCGGGAACGACGGCGGAGCCGATGTGGCCGCTGGCGCCGGTGACGAAGACACGCACGAGGATCTCCTCGGGAGGTGATGTGACTTGGTAACATCACGTTAGCACGGTGACGTTACCAAGTCACATCACCTAGGATTGCCTCCATGGCTAGATGGGAACCGAATGCACGGGAGCGGCTGGTCCGCGCTGCGGTCGAACTGTTCGCGGAGCAGGGATACGAGGCGACGACGATCAACGAGATCGCCGAGCGGGCCGGAGGGCTGACCAAGACCACGTTCTTCCGGCACTTCACCGACAAGCGCGAGGTGCTGTTCGCCGGGCAGGAGATCCACAATCGGATCACGGCCGAGGCGATCGCGGAGGCGCCCGAATCGGCCACGCCTCTGGAGATGGTCGGCCTGGCGCTGGACGGACTCGCGTCCTCGTTCACGGAGGACCGGCGCGACATCGGGCGGCGGCTTCGGGCGGTCATCGCGAACAGCGCGGAGCTGCAGGAGCGTTCCGCCTCCAAGCGGGCGGCGCTCTCCGAGGCGACGGCGCAGGCGCTTCGCACCCGCGGCGTCTCGGAACTCGTCGCCGATCTCGCGGCCGAACTGGGCACACGCGCGTTCTACGGCGCGTTCGACCGGTGGACGTCGTCGGCGGATCAGCGGACTCTGGTCGCGTACGCGCGAGAGGTGTTCGGCGAGTTGAGGACGGCTGTGTCCGTGCTCGAATAGCTTTCTAGTGCGGGAAGGTTCGCCGGTTGGGTGACGCGTTCGTCAGGCGGGTGGACGTGGGCCGGCGCTGGTGACTGTGCCGGCCCATCAGTCCGGTTGATCCGATTCGCGCCACTGGACTTCCGGGAGTCCGTGCGTGAGTTCATCGGCCTTCAGGCGGCATGCCGTCTGCGCGGTACCGGGCTCGGACGCGGGCGCGAGATCGTTGAGAGCGCCGTCGGCGATGCCCGAGGGGTCGGTGAAGTAGATCGCGTACCGCCACCTGTCGAGGCTCGGTGGAGCACGAGGGTCATCGGGATTCCGAAGCTGCGCCAGTACGGCTGCCGCTTGCTTGCCAGGTCCGCACGGTACTGGCTCTGGCGGGTTCACCACCGCGGTCGAGCAGCTGGGGACAGTGGACGTCCGCCCCACGTCGCGGACGGTGTCCTCGTCGGCCTGCACCAGCTGGGTGATCACCGGGACGCGGTTCCTGCGGGCCGAGGCCAGCAGCATCATCCAACCGCGGGAGCGACCAACCCGGCGAAGGTTGCCCGACGCGGCACTAGGCGGCGGCGGTGAGGTCGGCGCGGCCGTAGAGGAGTGCGTAGCCGTGGGGGAGTTGGGTCAGGACGCTGCTGGTCAGGGGTTCGCCGGTGAGGTCGGTGAGGGCGGTGAGGACGGCGCCGGTGTGCCGGCGGGCGGCGTCGGTGGTGGTGTCCAGGGTGGTGGCGATGGTGTCGACGAAGGTGTGGGCGTCCAGGGGCTGGGTGAGGGGGATCTGTGCGGCGAAGGTGGTGCGGCCGGGTTCGGGCAGGGCGGCGGCCAGGTCGCAGCGTTCCTCGCCGATGAGCTGGCTGCCGAGTGCGGCCAGGACGGCGCGCAGGACGCGTTCGGCTTCCTGGTCGGTGTCGTAGCGGCCGAGGTCGCGGACCTGCTGCAGGAGGTGGTGCCAGGTCATGGCGGGAGCCTTTCGGGTCTGTGGGGCCGCGCGGTGGCGGGGTGGCGTGGGTGGTCAGGGCCGGTGGCCGGGAGCTGGCCGACCGAACAGGAGGTCGTAGCCGGGGGGCAGTTGGAGCAGGATGCGTTCGGTGAGGTCGGTGCCGGCGGCGTCGGCGGCGGTGGACAGAACGGCGCCGATGTCCCACAGGGCGGTGGCTTCGGTGGCGCCTTCGATCCAGGCGGCGGTGGCGCGCACGAAGCGCTCAGGGTTGAGTGGTTCGGCGGCCTGCAGGGGGTTGAGCAGGATCAGGGCGAGGGTTTCGGGCAGGCGGGCCGCGAGCCCGGCGCGCACCTCGCCGACCAGGTGGGCGCCGAGCAGGGCCAGCACGACGCGGGCCGCTTGTTCGGCTTCCCGGGGTGTGTCGTATTCACCGCGTTCCTGGACCTCGGCCAGGAACGTCTCCCATCGAAGAGTCACCGCGGGTCTCCCTTCGCGTCTGGGGCTGTCGCGACCGGCCTGCGGCCCGAAGTGCCCGGTGCGGTCCGCCGGGGCCGTCCCGCACGGTCCGAGGGGGGATGGCAGTGCGGGACGGCGGTCCGGGAGCGGGTCAGGCGCGGATCTGCTTGCGGTCGCCGCCGTGGCTGATGGCGACCTTGCGGGGCTTGGCCTTCTCGGCGACCGGGATCTTCAGGGTCAGTACGCCGGCGTCGTAGTCGGCGCTGATGCCCTCGGGGTCGAGGGTGTCGGAGAGCATGACCTGGCGGGAGAAGATCCCCAGGGGGCGCTCGGACAGCTCCCACTTCACGTCCTCGCCCTCGTGGCGGGGACGGCGCTCGGCCTTGACGGTCAGCATGTTCCGCTCGACGTCGATGTCGATCGCCTGCGGGTCCACCCCGGGCAGGTCGAAGCAGATCATGTACTCGTCGCCGGCGCGGTAGGCGTCCAGCGGCATCGGGGTCGGACGCGACCAGGTGCCGGTGGCGGTGAGGAACTGCTGGGTGAGCCGGTCCAGCTCACGGAAGGGATCGGTGCGCATCAACATCGGGAACACCTCCGGTGGTTCGGGCAACAGGGCCAATGCGCTTCACCTGAAACCGTTCTAACATGTCATCCATCCGATGACAACAGCCCAGGTCGTCAGGAGAGTGACAATGACGCGTGACAGGCCCAAGCCGCCCCCGCCCGACGCCGCCCCGCCCGTCGGGCCCGCATCCCTCCTCGCGGCCGCCGAGGCACTGGCCGCCATCGGCGACGCCGTCCGCACCGCCCAGACCCAGGCCCCGCAGGACGGCGCCGCACCGGGCCCCGATCCGCAGGTCAGCCCCGAGCAGGCACTGGCCGCCTTGGTCATGCTGCGCGAACTGCGCACCGAGCTCGCCGGTTGGGAGGCGGGCCTCGTGGAGAGCGCCCGCGCCACCGGCGCCACCTGGGCCGACCTCGCCCGCCCCATGGGCGTCGCCAGCCGTCAGGCCGCCGAAACCCGCTACCTGCGCCTCAAGCCCCCCATCACGCCGCCCGAGGTGACCGGGGCGACCGAGACCGGAGCCGAGCGCGTCAAAGCCGTCCGCGACCACCGCGCCGCCGAGCGCACCGTCACCACCTGGGCCCGCGACAACGCCGCCGACCTGCGCGTCCTCGCCGCCCAGATCACCGCCCTCACCGACCTCCCCCCGCAGGCCCGCCGCGCGCAGGCCAACCTGCGCACCGCCCTCGCCACCCCGGACGCCGCCGACCTCATGACACCCCTCGCCGACGTGCGACCCCACCTCGATCCCGGCCACCCCGACCTCGCCACCCGCCTGGGCGCCCTCACAGCCCACACCGACCGGCTCCGCCATGACAGCAACCGCCGCCGCAGCTGATGCCGCCGCCGACGAACGCTGGCGGCAACTCCAAGACCAACTCGACACGGTCCGCGAACGCCTCCAAGCCGAGACGGGCGCCGCCATTGCCGCCATCGACACCTGCCTGGCCAGACTCACCGCCCTGCGCCAGGACCTCGCCGACCACCCCTGGACCCCGACGGTGGGATCCCCTGCCGCCGACGCTCCCGCCCACCCCGCAGGCGGCCCTGGCGGCCGGGACGACCCCCGCCTCCAGCCGCTCCCGCCATGAACGGGCACCGCGCGATCCGTCGTCCCCAACGACGACCCCGCCAAGGATCTCCGACCACCCCTGACCTGAGTCCTTACCGGGCCGCACGCACCCGGCCCGCCAAAGTTGAGCCCTGGCTTGTCAGGAAACATCTCGTGGCGCTATAACTTTTCCGTCGAGGTGCCCGGCAGAAACGAAGCCGGGAAGGCCCGGCCTGCGGGCACCCGTGACCGTTCACGACTGTGAGGAGCTGATCCCCTTGTTGATGCGCACCGACCCCCTTCGCGGCCTGCGCGACCTCGACCGGCTCACCCAGCAGCTGGTCGGCACCGTCTCCCAGCCCGCCGGCATGCCCCTGGTCGCCTACCGCGACGGCGAGGTCTTCGTACTGCGCCTGGACCTGCCGGGCATCGATCCGCAGAGCGTCGACCTGGACGTGGAGCGCAACGTCCTGACCGTTCGCGCCGAGCGCGCCACCCAGCTGCCCCAAGGCGCGGAAGTACTGGCGGACGAACGGGTCCTGGGCCGCTTCTCCCGCCAGGTGTTCCTGGGCGACGCACTGGACACCGACCGGATCGAGGCCGACTACGACCAGGGCGTCCTGAGCGTGCGCGTGCCGATCAGCGAGAAGGCCCGCCCCCGCAAGATCACCATCACCGCCAAGGGCGAACGCGAAGCCATCACCGCCTAATACTGCAACGGTGCTTACCGTGACGAGGCTTCAACTCTTGGGTTGTGGCCTCGTCTCTTGTAGTGGCTGGTCCGGGCCTGTTGTTGGCGTTTGCGTCGCCATCGGGACCAGTGCAGGGCGTGGTCGATGCTGCGGCGGACAGGCCGGGTGAGATGCGTGATCAGTCGGCGGATCTCGGGGACGGTGAGCGGGATCAGGTCTGGCGTTCGAGCAGGTCCGGCCCCCTTTCGAGGTGCTGGGCCCGGATCACGGTGAGGTAGGCGTGGGCGGCCATGGCGAGGGTGATGTGCCGGTACCACCCCGGGTGGCGTCGGACCTGGTAGTCGTCCAGGCCGCACTGGCCCTTCGCGGTCTGGAAGCACTCCTCAATCGCCCATCGGGCACCCGCGACGGCGATCAGCTCGTTGAGTGTGGCCCCGGCGGGCGCGTAGGCGATGTAGTTAGGCGACCTTCGCCGGGTCGGCGATGCTCCGGCGGGCCAGGACCCAATGCCTGCGGTCGTGGCGATGCCATGGCCGGACCTCGACGCGGGCCCAGTCGTAGACCCGCAGGCCGTGGGCACCCTCGCCGCACGAGCGGCGCTTCCACTTCTGGCGGGGCAGGTCGGCAACCAGCTCGTGCAGGCGATGGTCCAAGGCCCACCGGGTGACGACGGTGTCGTGGCTGGTGGTGGCCACGACGTGGAAGACGTCGGCCTGCTCCAGCTCGTAGCGCCAGCCCTTGCTGTAGCCGTAGCCGGCGTCCGCGGTCACCCACCGGAACGGGATCCCGTCGTCGATCGCACGGCGGACCATCGCCCTCGCGAGCTCGACCTTGGTGGCGAACTCCACCTCGTCGCCGATCCCCGCCGCCCTGCACCGATCACGGTCGTCCGTCCAGGACTTCGGCAGATAGAGCGCCCGGTCTATCAAGGTCCGGCCCAGCTCGCCGGAGTAGGCGAGAAAGAGTTGGGTAGCTCCGGCGCATTACTGCGCCGGAGCCCCCTCAGAACCGGGCATGCCCGTTTTCCGGGCACCACGGCTCAAGCAAGCCCTGGAGGCGTGCGGGCGTGCAGAGTTGATGTTGCGGGCTTGCTGCCAGCGGTGTTGAGCTGCTGACAGGTGGCGTGGACAAGGCGGAGTTGTGTTCCATCCGGCGTGCCGATCCCGTGGTGGGTGATCATCCGTGCGGTGATCGCCTGGCGGGTCGCCCGCAGCCATGTCTCCCACTGGGTGGGGTCCGCTGGCGGGCGTTCGGTGGGCAGCAGCGGCCTGCGGCAGATCTGGCAGCGGCCGTCCTGCGCGTTGAGCATGCGCAAGGTGGCGCGGTTGACCAGCGAAGGTGCGCTTCTGCGCCGTCGATCGGCCCAGTACTCGGTCAGGGCGGGGTCGTCCGGGGACGCCCCGTTCTGAACCATCTGGTGTCGGAGAATGCTCGTCCAGGCGAATTTCAGCAGGTAGGCGCCGCTGTGGCGGTCGCCGAACACCCACTGGTCCTGCCGGGACTTGTTGAACCGGCCGAAGTAGCGGGCGGTGACCCAGTGCCTCGACTTGTTCGGGTGGGCGCGAGTGGCCCACTTGTAGGCGAGCTTCCACATGTAGTCGTCCAGGGAGGCGAAGACCTCGCTGGAGACCACGTTCCGGTAGTAGGCCGCCCAACCCCGGATGATCGGGTTGAGCCGGTGCAGCACCGCCGCCGCGTTGGCCCCGTTCAGGGCGCGCACTTCGGTGCCGAGCCTGTCCCGGATCCGTCTGACGGCCTCGCGGCTGGGTTTGATCAGCAGCTTGCCGTGATAGCGGCGGACGGTGAACCCGAGAAAGTCAAAGCCCTGTTCGAGGTGGACGACACGCGTCTTCTCCTCGTTGAAGGCCAGACCCCGGGGCGCCAGCCACTGGGCGAGCCGTTCCTTGACCTGTTCGGCCTGTTCCCGCGAGTGGCACAGGGCGACAAGATCGTCGGCGTATCGAACCAGCAGTGGGGAGCCCGGCATCGTGTCGCCAGCGCGGCGGCCCGTCTGCCGGTACTGCACTCCCGCGGCCGTCTCCATTCCGTGGAGGGCGATGTTCAAGAGGACAGGGCTGATCACGCCGCCTTGAGGAGTTCCCTCCCCGGTCGGGGTGAGCCGGCCGTCCTCGACCACGCCGGCCTTCAGCCACCGCTCGACCGTTCCCCGGGCGGGGAAGGAGCCGAGCTGGGCGAGAAGGTGGGCGTGGTCGATCCGGTCGAACGCCGCCACCAGGTCCGCGTCCAGCGCCCACCGACGCAGGGCACTCTTACCCTTGGCCGTCCAGTAGATCGCCGCGATCGCATCCTGGCAGCTGCGGCCCGGCCGAAAGCCGTACGACTTCGGCTCGAACCGCGCTTCCCACTCGGGCTCCAGTGCTTGTGAGACACGGGCTTGCTGCACCCGGTCCACGACCACGGGAATGCCGAGCGGGCGCCTCTTGCCGCCTGCTTTGGGGATGTACACGCGCTTGACGGGTCGGGTCTGCCATGAGCCGGTGCGGTGCTGGACCCAGTGGGCCAGCTCCGCCTTGCCCCGGGAGGTCAGGACGACCTGCCCGTCGACGCCCGCCGTCTTGCGCCCCGCGTTGATCTCCGTCACCCGCCGCACGCTCACCAGCGTGTTGGCACGCGAACGGAGCATCAGTTTCTGCAGATTGCGGACCTTCTTGAGGTCCCCTGCCTGCGACGCCGTGAAGATCCGCTGTCGAAGACGCCGTACGTTCTCCTCCTCGGCGCGCCAGTCGATGGCGTCCCAATCGGGGAGAGAGCCCTCCGGTCCGTTCACCGCGCGGACCTGCGGCGTCGCAACAGCAGTCGCCTCGGTCCTCATGGTGTCCAACTTGCCCTTCGGTTCCGGAATCCTTGATCAGTCACGTTCTCCACGGGCTCACCCGGCCCACGTCAGCTCCCTTTCGGGATCGGGCATACGCCCATATCCGGTCAGTTATGCGGGGCTCGGCGGAGGAGCCGATGGTCTGCCCCGGTTTCCTGCTGCCTTTCGGCGCACTGGCGTTGGCTTCTTGGGCCGTCCTGTTCCCGCTGGGGAGTTGGGCCTTCCTTGCGGTCGGCTGACCAGGCGACAAGCCGCCTGGACCCCAACGGGGTTGTCACGTTCCACACGTGTGAGGTGCGACCGAGGTGGGCGCCCTCATTACCCCGGGACGGTGGTGTCCTCCCGGCCGACTCGGTGTCTGCGACCGGCACCTGCCGCTTCTCAGTGGCCAGTCCTACACCCCGCCACTGCATTCCACCTGCGGGGCTTGCCATCACGAGGCATCGTCGAGGGTTCATTCACATTCACCCGTCCGGTCTTCTCCTTGCCTGTGGCCTCCGAGTGGAGCGGAGGCCCTTGGGCTTCTTCCCGGAGCTTCGCACCCCGCCGTTACCAGCGACGCACGTCCCAGCGGAGACAGGCCATGGACACTGGCCCGGGGCTACGTCCTCGGCATCACGCCGATCCTCCTCTCAACGAGCCCACTCACTACGTGCGACTTCGTGTCGCACCGCCGACCTGGCAGTTCTCGGTCCGCCCGGCGGTGCCGGAGTACTGCCGCTGAACGCCGGCCGACCGCGTGCCCTTCTTCAGGAACCCGGTGTCGTCCACGATCAGCACACCGCCCGGATCCGCCAGGTGCTCAACGACGTACTCGCGCACGTCGTCGAGCACCCCGTCGGCGTCCCAGTCGATCCGGTTCAGCAGCCGCTGGATCCGGTCCGGGCCGCCGTGGCCGGCTTCCTCGGCCACCGTCCACCCGTTCTTGCGCTCCAACGGCGCCAGCAGGCCCCGCATGTAGGCCAGCGCAGACTCCCGCGACTCGCTCCGCGCAAACCGATGAGCAAACCGCTCGTGCAGCTCCACCAACCCGTCCGACCAGCGACGAGCATCTACCTCGGATATGTCCCCACCCATGAACAACCCAACGAGCGAACCCGACAACCGTCACGGTAAGCACCGTTGCAGTACTAGGAGGAGAACCCCGCACTCGTTGCTGGGGAGCCGGTCGATGCCCTCATGGACTGCCGAGAAGTGGAGGCGGTATTGGCTCTATTGGGAGAACCGACATGCGGACCAGGGGGACTCGGCGGCGCAATCTCACGCCATTTGCTGTGCTATGTCTTTGGGCCTGGGTCAGTCAAAGATCGCTTGCAGAGGTCGGAGCTCGCGTTTCTGGCCTTCGGCACGGGGCACACGCCGGTCATGGACCAGTCCCAGGCACCGGTGCTCGAAGCCCTCGCGGCGTTCCATGCCAACCCGCTTACGTGCTTCACGCCGCCAGGTCACAAACAGGGCCGCGGGACCGACCCGCGCGTGCTGGCCACGCTCGGCACCGACGTGTTCCGGGCGGACGTGCTTGCCACCGGAGGCTTGGATGACCGCACGGACTCCCGCCACATCCTTCAGCACGCCCAGACCCTGATGGCGGAGGCCGTCGGGGCAGAGCACACGTTCTTCTCCACCTGCGGCAGCTCCCTCTCGGTGAAAGCCGCGATGCTTTCGGTCGCCGGGCCGCACGAGGAAATCCTGGTGGGCCGTGATGCACACAAGTCCGTGATCGCCGGCCTCGTCCTCGCCGGCATCCGCCCGGTCTGGGTCGAACCGCAGTGGGACGTGCGGCTCCACCTGGCACACCCGCCATCCGCGGAGTCCTTCGCCGTCATGCTCGACCGCCATCCGGACGCACGCGGGGCGCTGGTCACCTCACCCACCCCGTACGGGACGTGCGCCGACCTGCTGGCCATCGCCGAGGTCTGCCACGCAGCCGGGAAGCCGCTGATCGTGGACGAGGCGTGGGGCGCCCACCTGCCTTTCCATCCGAACCTGCCGACCTGGGCGATGGACGCGGGCGCGGACGTCTGCGTCACCTCCGTCCACAAGATGGGCTCCGCCCTCGAACAGAGCTCGGTCTTCCACCTCCAAGGCGACCTGGTGGACCCGGCCGTCCTCAAGCAGCGCGAGGACCTGCTGGGCACCACCAGCCCCTCCGCCCTGATCTACGCGGCCCTGGACGGCTGGCGGCGCCAGATGGTCCAGCACGGCCGCACGCTCTACGACCACGCTCTCGACCTCGCCGCCGGTGTCCGCGAGCGTATCGAGGCGCTGGAGGGCCTGCACGTCCACGGCCGCGCGGACTTCTGCGCACCCGGCCTCGCCGCCGATCTCGACCCGCTCCAGGTCATCGTCGACATCTCCGAACTGGGCACCAGCGGATACCGCGCCGGGGACTGGCTGCGCTCCCACCACCAGATCACGCTCCACGTGTGCGACCACCGGCGCATCAGCGCCCAGCTCACCCACGCCGACGACTCCACGACCGCAGACACCCTGCTGCGGGGGCTGGCCGAACTGGTCCAGGCCGCGCCCGGCTTCCCGGCCGACCCGCCGGTACTGGTGCCCGACCCGCCGCAGCTTCGCCTGGAGCAGGCGATGCTGCCGCGCGACGCGTTCTTCGGCCCCACCGAGCAGGTCCCCATCGACGAGGCCCCGGGCCGCGTCGCGGCCGAGATGCTCACCCCTTACCCGCCCGGCATCCCGGCCGCCCTGCCCGGCGAGCGTCTCAACGAGGACGTCATCGACTACCTGCGCACCGGGCACGACGCCGGAATGCTCATCCCCGACTCCGCCGACCCCGACTTGCGCAGCGTGCGGGTCGTCGCCCGCGACGACGCGGCGTGAGGAGATCAGCCGTCGGCGCGCAGGCGCGCGAGGACCGTGTCGATGTCGAGGTGATCGCCTTCCGATCCTGCGGGTACCAGGGTGAAGGCGTCCGCGAGGAAGCCGGCCACGGCGCCCTGCGGGGCGCTGAGCACAGCGTGGCCGTCCGGTCCGTGGAGGCTGATCAGGACTTCGCCGGCGGGGCCGGGCCGGACTCTGACGTCTCCGCTGCCGGCCGGGGCGTGGCGGCCCTCGTTCAGCAGGTCGCGGCCGAAGTACCAGCACAGCTCAGACATCCCATGGCGTAGGGATGTCAAGCGGCGGTGGTGAGGGTTGCATGGTGTGACCACGCGGTGGCCTCGTCGTAGAGGGTGCGGGTCTTGAGGCATCCGTGGAGGATGCCGACGAGACGGTTGCCGAGCTGGCGCAGGGCGGGGTTGTAGCCGGCGTCGCGGGCGCGCTGTTTGTCGTGGTAGCGGCGGGCGCCGGGCGAGGTGCTGATGGCGGAGAACGCCTGCTTGTGCAGGGCGTCGGCGAGGCGGTGGTTTCGTGCGTGGCGGGAGTGGACGGCGTGGGTCCTGCCGGAGGCTCGGGTGATCGGGCTGGTGCCGGCGTAGTTCTTGCGGGCCTTGGCGGTGTCGTAGCGGGTCGGGTCGTCTCCGAACTCGGCGAGCACCCGGGCGCCGGTGATCTCGCCGATGCCGGGCATCGACAGGTAGATCTCAGCGTCCGGGTGCGCGCGAAAATGCGCGCTCACCTGCTCTTCCAGCATCTGTATCTGCTCGTTCAGGGCGAGCATCAGGTTCGCGTGGGCGGTGGCCGCCGCGGCGTAGGCGGCGGCGACCGGAGCCGCGACACCGAGCTGGGGCTCGCGCAGTGTGGCCTGGATCGCGGCGGCCCGCTGGTCCCGGTTGCGTCGGCGCTGACGGGCCAGCGCGGCGGTGATCTGGGTCTTCGTCAGCTTCGCCGCCTGGTCCGGGGTGGGCGCCTTGAGCAGCAGTTCCAGGGCGTCGCCACTGGTGAGCTCCAGACTCGCGTAGGCGTTCAGTGCGCCGGGGAAGTACTCGCGGAGCGTGTTGCGAAGCCGCTGGAAGGCGCGGGTGCGTTCCCAGATCAGGGTCTGGTGGGCGCGGGCGACGACCTTGATGGCCTCGGCCTGGTCGCTGTCGCCGGCGACGGGCCGCAGCTGAGCTCCGTCGATGCGGACCATGTCCGCCAGCGCGTGCGCGTCGCCCTTGTCGCTCTTGGCCCCCGAGGTGCCGTACCGCTCCTTGAACCGGGCCGCCTGGCGGGGGTTGACCGCATAGACGCGGTAGCCGGCGGCGATCAGGGCCTGCACCCACGGGCCCCGGTCGGTCTCGATGCAGACCGTCACCCGCCCGGGCTCCAGGTCCTCGCCGCCGTGGCGGGCGATGAGGGCGTGCAGCTTCGCGATGCCCTCGGCGCCCTCCGACAGCCGTGCGCTCGCCAGCTTTCGGCCCGTCTCGTTCTGCAGCTCCACGTCGTGGTGGTCTTCGGCCCAGTCGTCGCCGACGAACAGCACTGGTCTTCCCCAGTTCTCTTGGCTTCGGGTGGTACGCAGCCAGCGGAAGGCACGGCTCGCGTTCTAATGGATCAAGTGCTCACGCCCAACCTGCCTGGCGGGCACGCCATCCCATCAGCAGTCAGGCCCCCCGGCCGACCAGCAGGGGCACGGTCTGACCTCAGAGCTCACGATGGCTCCGAACAGAGAAGTGCTCACCTGCTGGCGGCTACGGGCCGTAGTCTCTCCTACTGCCCGACGGCGCCCATTAGAACCGATCGCGCAGCCGAGCGAGGCGGGCGCGAACACCAGGCAGGCCGCGTAGGGGAGTTCGGCGTCGAAGCGCAACTCGGCTTCGACCGGGGTGTCGGGCATCAGGCTGTCGGGGAACGTGACGGGCAGTCGGCGGACGGCGGACTTCAGTAATCCGATCACCTTCCTGAGGTGCGCCGACCCGGGCCGGGCGACGCTGCCAGCACCGCCTACCCCGGCATCTGTCCGCCAGTCACACCCGCGGGACTCTGCACAACTCCGTTGCCTTCGGGGCACGCTGGTCGTCGGATGTCCTCAGGACTGCTGGAAAGCAGCCCACGTGAGCGCTTCTGCGCCCTGCGCCAGGTTGTCGCGCGGACTGACACGGGTAAGTACTCGTCAGGCAGATCCGACAGGAGCCGCGGGCGAGTGGATCGCGCGGACCAGGGAGTGCTGCCATGCTCGGCTGATCACACCTCGCGCAAGGAGGGAGTCTGCTGATGCTTGCACTGTCCGCGCTGGAGCGGCGTCCGACCAGGTCATGGTGAGGGGCTGGGTGATCGGGGTCCTCGGTGAACCGGGCGGCGCGCTGAGGCTCCTGGTGATGCTCGGTGACGGCCGGAGGCTGGTGGCCGGGGAGCTGACGGACCAGGAGCATGCCGTCGGCGCCCAGGTCGCAGGGCGGTTGCGGGAGCCGCATCCGGGCCGCTCCGTGGTGCGTTGGCTGCAACCGGTGCTCGCCGTCCTCGTCGAGCTGGAGGCGGGCCAGGTGCGCCGGACTGCCTTGCCTGCAGCGGACGGCTGAGTATCCGCCCCTGCTTCTTCTGCTCCTCTGCCCGAGGGCGGCGCGCGGGTCACATGGGCGCGGCGATGCGCTCCAAGGCGGGGGAGTCGGGGCCCGGAACGGCAGTCGAAGGTCCGGCGGTGAGCCGGGCGAGGTCGTCGACCACGTCGGTCAGCGACTGGCGGCGGGAGAACACGGCCCGTTGCCGGTCGGCGCCGGTGCCGCCGGTCAGCCGAGCGTGCACAAGCACCCGGGCGGCCTCCAGGTCGCCCGCCGCGGCCAGGGCAGGAGCAGTGAGGTCGAACAGGTCGGCCACCAGGCGGCGCATGGGCAGGCGGTGCCCGGTGAACGGGTGGGTCCCGGTCGCGGCGAGGCCGCCGACCGCGGCTTGGCGATGGGCCTCGCGCAGGACCACCGTCGCCATGCGGGGCGGCGGGCTGCCGGCGCGGTGGTCGGCGAGGAAGGTGCCGGCCAGGGCGCGCAGCAGCATGGCCAGGAGGAGCGGGGTGTCGGGGTCCGCGTTGGTGTCGGCGATCCGCACCTCCAGGGTGGGGAGGTGCTCGGACGGCCGGGCATACCAGTAGAGCATCTTGCGGTCGAGGATCACCTGATCGGCGGTCAGCCGCCGCACGGTCCGCTCGTACCCTTCCGCGTCCAGGACCGGGGCGGGTCCGCAGGTGGGCCACGCCAGGTAGCGGCCGGCCCGGCTGCTCGCGGCACCGCGGTCGTGCCCCTCGCAGAACGGCGAGTTGACGCACAGCGCCTGGAGAACGGGCAGCCACGGGCGCAGGTGGGCGCTGACCGCCAGGGCGTCGGCGCGGCTGAGGTCACCCAGATGGACGTGCAGGCCGCAGATCTCACCGCCCACCTGGTCGGCCGCGCCGTCCACGTGAGCTGCGACCCGCCGGTAGCGATCCGTGGGAGTGAGCGCCAGCGGGTGGTCGCTGGCCACGACCGCGGTGCCGCTGGCCACCAGCAGACACCCGGCGCTCCCGGCCGCCTCGGCCATGACCCGGCGCGCACCCAGCAGCTCCGACCGCAGGCCCGCGGCGGTCGTCACGGGGCGCGTGCACGCCTCGACCTGGGTCGCCAGGAACTCGCGCTGCGCCCGGGGCCCCAAGGCGCGGGCGGCGTACGGCACCACGAGGTGAGCGCGGGGCACGGTCCGCCGCGTCACCGGGTCGACCAACAGGAACTCCTCCTCGACCCCGAACTTGAGGGCCTCCTCACGGCCGGTCATCTCCGGCGCCCCGTGACCGTGGCCGGCGGCTGGTGCCGGGCAGCATTGCGTTGGCAGAAGTCCTGAATCATGAGGCGACGCTCCCTTGTCGCCCTGCGTATGTCCCGCCCGAGCGGGCGGAAACGACGGAGGTGCTGCTCGTCGCTGACCGGGCTACCCGTGTGCAGGGCGACGCCCGGGGCAGACGCGGGCCATGGTGAAAATCGGATACACGATGATGACCGAGCAGCGCGGCCCGAGGGACCTGGTCGCGGACGTGGTGCGGGCGGAGCAGGCCGGGTTCGACTTCTCGGTGATCTCCGACCACTCCTTCCCCTGGCTGGACGAGCAGGGCCACGCCCCGTATGCGTGGGCGGTGCTCGGCGCCGCGGCGCAGGCCACCTCCCGCATCCCGCTCATGACCTATGTGACCTGCCCGACCTTCCGCTACCACCCGGTGGTGGTGGCGCAGAAGGCGGCCACGGTGCAGTTGCTCTCCCAGGGCCGCTTCCGGCTCGGTCTGGGTAGCGGCGAGAACCTCAACGAGCACGTCGTCGGCCGCGGCTGGCCTGCGGTGGCGGTGCGCCAGGCGATGCTCGACGAGGCCGTGCAGATCATCCGTGAGCTGTTCGACGGCGGGTATGTCAGCCGCAAGGGCCGGTACTTCGACGTCGAGGGTGCCCGGCTGTGGGATCTTCCCGACCAGCCACCACCGATCGGCATCGCCGTCTCGGGGCCGGACTCCTGCGAACTGGCGGGCTGGCTGGCGGACCTGGTGATCGCCGTGGAGCCGGACCCGGAGCTGGTCGGGGGCTTCGCGCAGCACGGCGGTGCCAGGAAGCCGGCGGTGGGCCAGCTGCCGGTGTGCTGGGGCACCGACCGGGACGCGGCCGTGCGACGGGCCCACGAGCAGTTCCGCTGGTTCGGCGGAGGCTGGAAGGTCAACGCCGAGCTGCCCGGCACGGCGGGCTTTGCCGCAGCGAGTCGCTTCGTCCGCCTTGAGGACGTGGCCGAGGCCATCCCCTGCGGTGACCGGGTCGAGGATTTCGTCGAAGCGGTCCGGCCGTTCGCCGACGCCGGGTTCGGCGAGGTCGCCCTTGTCCAGATCGGTGGCGACAGCCAGCCCGCGTTCCTCGACTGGGCCGAGACCACCCTGCTGCCCGCGCTGCGAGAAGCTTTGTGAACCCGCCCCACTCCCGTACAAGATGCCCGTTCCGTCCCTCCCCGCTCGCCGACACGGCGACCAGCGACACCCATGCTTGGCTTCCGGTACCGGTTCACCCGGTCGCCGACGTGCCACCGGGCACAGCCCGGCCGGTCCGCCGCTGGGCTGGCCCGTCCAGCGGCGGGCTCCGCTCCGCGGACGTAGGTTGCGGGCATGACCAGTGACGAGACGGCGGTCCCGGCCGTGGGGGTGCGCCGGCTGGACGAGGTGTTCGACGCGGTCGAGGCCGCGAACCGGAGCCCGCAGCCGTGGACCGCTTTCGACCACGGTGTCCTGGGCGCCTACCGGTGGGCCGTCGGGACTCAGGTCGCGGCACCGGTCACCGCCAGTGCCGCACTCGGCGCCGCCGGGCCCTGCCGGGCCCAGCTGCTGGCCGAATGCCAGGCCGCTGCGGTCAGCCTGCGCGAGGCCCTGGCCGCAGGCGCCGACAGTAGGGGCGCCCTGGGCGCCTACCAGGCGCTGGCGTGGCTGTGTGGCCACCACGACGACCGCCCCTGACCGGCCAACGGTGGAGGCTCTGATGGCGAACGACGGCTCCGCAGGCCGGCACGAGACCCCGCAGGAGCGGGCCGACCGCATGTGGGCCGACATGCTCCAGGAGGTGCGCGTGTGCCAGACCGGCGCGCAGATCCTGTTCGGCTTCCTCATCGGTGTCGCCTTCACCCCCCGCTTCGCCGCCCTGCCCGGCTTCGACAAGAACCTCTACACCGCCACCGTGATCCTCGGCGCCCTCGCCACCGGCGCCCTCATAGCCCCCGTGGCCTTCCACCGCCTCCTCGCCGGGCACGGTATGAAACCCGAGCTCATCCACGTCGCCGGCCACCTCATCACCACCGGGCTCATCACCCTCGCCCTGACCATCGCCGCCGCCCTCCTGCTCCTCCTGCGGACGGCGACCGGCAACCCGGCCGCCGCGTGGATCATCAGCGGCGCCGTCCTGCTGTGGTTCACCACCACGTGGCTCGTCCTGCCGCAGGTCGTACTGCGGCGCACCGCCGCGCGCCAGGCAGCCCCACGCGAGAACCCTCGCGCTGGAAGCGACGGCCAGCCGTCGTCCTGACACCCCGGACCGTGCGGACCTGCGCCGGGCCCGAGCGCCTGTGATCTGTGCCCGGTGGTCAATCACCTGCACCGATGTCCTGAGGCTGCCATCGGAGTGGCCGGGGGTCTGTACGGTCTTCGGTGTAACTCCCGATCAAGGAAGAACACCTGATGAGCGACGTGATCGTCTCTGCTGAGGCGGTTGAGGAAGTCCGGC
>NZ_JBHVPD010000088.1:9453-45759 GCF_042887525.1 Kitasatospora sp. NPDC057936 | reverse complement strand
GTCGTGCACCGGCTGCGCGCCGTCGTCGTCGTGTGGTGTCAGGACATCAGGTGTGCATGGCCCTCCACCAGGAGCTCGCCGTACTCGAATTGCCGCCCGAGGGCCACGTACCGGTCGTACTGCTCCCGCGCGACCACGGGCCCGACCTTGGCGAGCGCGCGCAGCAGGAGGCGGAACGCCAGGTCGGGGCAGACCCGCGCCGCGACCTCGTCGAGGGCGGGCACGATGCCGGGGACGTACCCTCCGGGCGCATGCATCGCCCCCTCGGTGATCCCGGCGGAGACCAGCAGGATCTCGTCCAGGACGGCTCCCGCCACGTGCCCGTAGGGACTGGGCGGCACGCGCTCGTCGCTGCCGCCGCCCTCGGCGGCGAGCCGCTCCCGGCCGAGCCGGACGATCAGACCGAGCCAGTCACGGCCGTCGTGGCCCTCCCTGCGGAGGTCGTGGAAGGGATGGGTGCCCGTCGACCAGAGGGTCTCGATCTGCCACGCGGGCAGGTCGGCGGCCTCCAGCCGCAGGGCGTCCACGAGGACCGACTCGGCGACCCAGGAAGGGTTGCGGGCGAGGTAGTCCGCCAGGACCTCGACGTCCTCGCCCTCGCTGCGCCAGTGTGCGTGGAACGCCTCGGCCAGGAGGGAGAAGCCGAAGTCGGCCGCGCCGCCGTACCGTTCCGCCATCAGACGCCCCTGCGCGGGAGCGGGAAGATGGAGGTCACGTACCAGCCCTTGGGGTGCTTGGTCGGGCCATCGGTGTAGTCGATCTTGACCCGGACCTCGACCTTCGTGCTGGAGGGGGTGGTCACGCCGTTGCCTCCCCGCTGGTAGACCTCGCCGAGGGAGGTCAGCTTGTCGCCGTTGGCATCGAGGACGGACACGTCCGCGGTGAACTTGAACTCGCTCTTGCCGAGTCGCTTGGCCTGCCCGTACTGCTTCGCCCCGTCCGTCAGCCACGCCTGCTTGAGCGCTTCTTCCGCGGTGGCGAGGTCCTTGAACACCCCGGTGTATCCGTCGGTCTCGGCCTTGAGCTGCGCGCGGATCGCGTCGGTGCCGCTGACCGTCCCGAGGTTGTTCGTGTAGGGACCCCCGGCGACATGGTCCTTGATGGTGTGCAGCCCCGGGTCCTTCGCCTCGTCGTTGAGCAGGTAGAGGCAGTTGTGGACGAGCAGGTCGGACTCCTGGCCGCCACCGGTGCGCACGAAGAAGGTGTGCGGTCCGTCGACCGTCAGGTCGTAGACGGCTTCCGGTGCCTGCTCGGTCCGGTCGGTGATGCCGGCGACGGTCTGCGGGGCGTTGTCCGAGGCCCGCAGGCGGTCTCCCGGGCGCAGGGCCGAGGCGAGGGTCCAGCCGGCCTGCTCGGTGTAGAAGCGGTGACCGGCCGTGGTGGAGAGCGTGCTGCCGTCCGCCAGGGCGATGTCCACCAGGCGCCGCGTGGTGTGGGCGTAGGTGGCGGTCACCGGCTGCGGGTGCAGTCCCCCGACCGCCGGGTCGGCCGTGAGCACCCGGTCACCGGTCCGGATCTCGCTGATGGCCCGGTACGAGCCGTCGGCCAGCAGGACGCGGGTGCCCGCGGGGAAGCTGTTTACCTCGCACGTCTCGTAGACGTACTGCACCGACTTGTACTCGTCGTTCAGCTGGCGGACGAGGGCCGGGTCGATGTCGGGGGTCTTGCTCAGCGCCTCAAGGGCCTCCTTGGTGCCGACGCCGTTCTTGAAGGTGTTGCGGAAGGCGGACACGGCGTCGGCGGCGCGGAGCAGCTTGCTGGTGATCGCGTCGCTGTAGCCGTTGAGCGTCGCCTGGAGGGCGAGCTTGGCGTCCTCGATCCCGACGCCGGTTTCGAGGGCGAAGCGGAACGCGACGATGCCCTTCGCGCCCTTGGCGAGGGTGCCGAAGGGGATGAAGTTGGACGCGGCCCAGGCGCAGTGGGAGTTGAATCCCGGGTCCTTGAAGCACGCGATGAAGTCGCCCGCGAAGAGGGTGAAGGCGTTGACGGTCGGTGATCCGCAGACGCCCCGCTGGCAGGTGACGTTGATCTTGTCGAAGTCCTTCTGCGTCATGGCGACGGTGGTGGTGATCTCCGACTTGTTCAGCTGGTCGCTGCCGACGAGGAGGGTGTCCCAGACGCTGTACTTCCCCATGCAGGCGGCGATCGACAGGCCCGCTTCGGGGCAGGTCTTCAGGATGTAGTCGATGGTGCCGGTGACCCTGATGGTGTACGTGACGTCGCAGACCCTGACTCCGGCGGCGTTCGTGTAGAAGTTCTCATCGGTCCACAGGTCCGCGAGGGTTCCCGTCTGTCCCTTGCCGCAGCGTGCTTCGTTGCTCTTGACGACCTCCTTCTGGAGGTCCCCGCGGGGCACGGACTCGATGTAGGAGACGCGACCGTTGTCGTCGACGACGGCCGTGTCGCTCTGCAGCTTTCCGCCGGCCGCGTCGGCCTGCTGCTTCGACATGATCAGCTGCGCGGCCTCCCTGGCGGCCGCGTACGCGTCGTCCCTGCTCTTGGCAGCGGCGGCGGCCGAGGCCTTCGCCTGGTCGGACGCGGTCTTGGCGTCGGCCGCGAACTGGCTCGCCTGGGCCGCGTAACCGGTGGCCTCGGCGGCCGAGGCGACGGCGCGGTCGGCCGCGACGCCGGCGGAGGCGGCGGACGCCTGGGCCTGCTGGGCGTACTGGGCGGCCTGCGCCGCGGAGGCCTGGGCGGCCTGCGCGGACTGGGCGGCCTGGTTGGCGAAGCCCTGGGCGGACTGGGCGGACTGGCTGGCCTGGTTGGCGTATCCCGCGGCCTCGCTGGCGGCGCCGCGGGCGGTGGCGGAGGCCTGGGCGGCCTGCGCCGCGTACTGGCGGGCCTGGGCGACCGAGCCGTCGATGGTGGCGAGGTAGGACGCGACGGTGGCCACGTGGGCGGCGGTCATCGCGTCGCGCTGCTGGGCCTTGGGCAGGCCGGTCTGCAGGAACGGCACGAGGCGGTCGGCGGGGCCGGACAGGACGGCCTGGGCGGCCGCCTTGACCTCCTGGCCTCCGCCGGCCAGGGCCTGGGTCACCAGGACGCGGTTGTCGTCGTCGCGGGCCTTGAACTGACCGGTGGCCAGGAAGGCCCGGACGTCGTCGATCGTGCCGTCCAGGGCCTTGCCCGCCGCGGCCTTCACGCCCGGCCCGCCGGCGGCCATGATCTGGGACAGCTGGACGCGGTCGTCGTCGTCCTTGCCCGGGTACTGCCCGGTGGCCAGGAACGCCCGGACCTGGTCCGGCGTACCCACCGAGGCGGCCTCCGCGGCGAGGCGCTTCTCCAGCTTGCCCGGCGTCTTGGCGATCGCCATCACGCTGGTGCGGTCGTCGCGGTCCCGGGCCACCGTCAGGTCGGTGGCCAGGAAGGCCTGGACGGCGTAGTCGTCGCCCTCCAGCGCGCTCTGGGCGGCGGCCTTCGTCCACGGACCGCCGGCGTCCAGCAGCCGCAGCGCGGCCTGACGGCCCTTGAGCAGGGCGGTCTTGGCGTCCGTGCCCGGCGCCTGGGCGTCCTTGATCAACTGGTCGGTGCCTGCCGCGAACTGCGTCGCCTTGCCGGACTCCCAGGCCGCGGTCTTGGCCTTCTGGTCGGCCTCGCGGGAGGCCTCGTCGGCGGCGGCCATCTCGGCGGCCTGCTGGGCGTCGAGGCGCTCCTTGTCGGTGGCGCGGGCGATGTTGGTGACCTTGTGGGCCTGCGCGGCCGAGTTCGCGGCCGAGTTGGCGGCGGCGTCGGCCGCGGTGGCGGCCGCCTGCGCGACGTTGGCGGCGGTGGCCGCCTCACCGGCGTGCCGGGCCGCCTCCTCCGCCGCCGCGGCCGCGGCTTCGGCGTGGGCGGCGGCCTCGTTGGCGGCGCGCTGGGCGTCCCCGGCCGCGGCGGCGGCCTCGTTGGCGATGGCGACGGTGGCGTTGGCGGCACGCTTGGCCTCGGCGGCGGCGCTCTGGGCGCGGGCCGCCGCCAGGCGGGCCCGGGCGGCGTCGTCGGCGGACACCCCGGAGTACTCGGCGGCCTCGGCGGCGGCCTGAGCGGCCGCGGAGGCGTTCTCGCCGGCCGACGCCGCGGCCTGCGCCGCGACTCCCGCCTGCGCCGCGGCCCGGCCGGCCCACGCACTGGCCTCGCCCGCGGTGCGGGCGTCACCGGCGGCGTTGCGGGCGGTGACGGCGGCCGCGCGGGCCGCGTCCGCCTGCCCGGCATCGCTCGCCGCGTTGGCGGCGGCGGCCAGCGCCCTGGTGGCGGCGTTGCCGGCCTTCGTCGCGGCCGACGCGGCGTCGGCGGCGGCGCTGGCGGCCTGCCGGGAGGCCTCGTTGGCGGCCTTCGCCGCCTTCGAGGCGGTCTGGGCGGCAGCGGCGGCACGGCTCGCGGCGTCCGCCGCGCGGCCGGCGGCGTTGGACGCCTGCCCGGCCGCACCCTGCGCGGCCTTGGTCTCGGCGGCGGCCTTCTCGGAGGCCTCCTTGGCCAGCCTGGTGGCGTCCAGCGCCTTGCCCGCCGCGTCCACGGCCGTCCGGGCCTGCTGTCCGGCCTGGGCGGAGGCGTTCTTCGTCAGGTCGGCCAGCTGGGAGACGGTCAGGGTCTCCTGGTCGTGCGCGGCCGCCGTCTGGTAGCCGTACTGCAGGAACTGCTGGACGTCGTCCATCGAACCGTTGAGCGCGGTGTTGGCGGCCTTCTTCACCTCCGGCCCGCCCGAGGCCATCAACTGCGACAGGTGGACGCGGTCGTCGTCGTCCCGCGCCTTGAACTGGCCCTCGTTCAAGAACTGGTTGACGTCCGTCATGGTGCCGTCGAGCGCCTTGGCCGCCGCGGCCTTCACACCGGGTCCGCCGGCCGCCATGATCTGCGACAGCCGGACCCGCTGGTCGTCCTCGAAGGCCTTCTTGGCGCCCTGGTCGAGGAACTTCTTCAGGTCGGCGGCCGAGCCCTTCAGCGCGGCCTGCCCGGCCTCGCGCACGCCGGGGCCGGAGGCCGCGACGAGTGCCTCGATCTGTGCCTTCTGGTCCTGGTCGGCCGCGACCGCCTGGCCCTTGGTCACGAACGCCGTCAGGTCGTCGCCACCACCGGTCAGTGCGATCTCGGCCGCGTGCCGTACGGCCGGTCCGCCCGCCTGCCAGGCCGCGACGGCCTTCAGCCGGTCCGGGTTGGCGGCGGTGGCCGGCGGCGTGTCGGCCGCCACGGCCGGAATCGTCAGCAGCCCGGTCAGCAGGCTGCCGGCCACGAACCCGGCCGCGAGCCGTGATCGGGCCCGTGATGTCGGTGACATCCTCATGGGAGCTTCGTCATCTCTCTTCGTGTTTCGGGCACCGGAGTGCCGCCTGGCCGGCCGCGGTCACGCATCGACGGGCCGGAAGTTCTGCGGGGGGAGGAGGATTCGTTCGACGCGGCACGACGTGGCCGCGCGGCGGAGGAAGTTCACCGAACACCGGCCCGGCGCTGCCGCCGAGGGCCCGGCCGGGGCCCCGCCACGGGGCCGGGCCGGTCTGCGGACGGTACGCACAGGGACTCCCGGAAGAAGACGCACCCGGGCGACGAACCAGCGCCCCCGAGCCGGTAAAGTGAAGATCAAGTGGACGCTATCGACAGGAAATCCGGTACGTCAAAGCATGTCCGCGGCCCGGCGAAATCCTGATCCGCCGTCACGTCCGGTACGGGAAACGCGGCCGA
Organism: Kitasatospora sp. NPDC057936; assembly: GCF_042887525.1. Taxonomy (NCBI): domain Bacteria; kingdom Bacillati; phylum Actinomycetota; class Actinomycetes; order Kitasatosporales; family Streptomycetaceae; genus Kitasatospora; species Kitasatospora sp. NPDC057936. The sequence continues at coordinate 40,107 of NZ_JBHVPD010000088.1, read as the reverse complement.
ACCGCCCGAAATCCGTCATTCCGAAGACGGACATTAAGGATGTTCGAGAACCTGGGATCCCGTCCCCCGACCATCACGGTTCGGTGACGTTTCCTCTGCCCGGTGCCGCTGCGGCACCGGCGCCGGGCGCCCGACTTCCCAGCGTCGGCGGTGATCACTAAGGTCTGGCGCTGTGACTAAGCGTGAATCCGGTGACGACCTGTGGGACGAGTTCGTCCGGGAGTTCGAGAAGAACAACGCGGTGCGGGAGCCGAGTGCCGCCGAACGGGCGCGGCAGGCCAGGCAGACGAAGCCGCGGCGCTCGCGGCGGCTGGTCCTTCCCGTGGCCGCCGCCCTCCTGGTGGCCGCCGGCGCGACGGCGTACGTGCTCCGGCCGTCGGACCGGGCACCGGCCGCCGCGCCCGCCCCCGCGCCGGCCGCGACGACCGCGTCCGCCCCCTCGGCGCACGCGGCGACGGCGTCGGCCGGTGCTCCGGCTTCGGCGATCCCGCTGTCCGTCTTCCCGGCGCAGGTGCAGGGGTACACGTTGGTGGCGAAGGTGGCGAACCCGAGCTGCACCGGCGCCGACACCGTGGCGCCGACCCTCGCCGGGCTGATCACGCAGGGGCACGGCTGTGTCGGCGTCGACCTGGCGCTGTACAAGGACGCCGACGGCAACCAGTACGACCTGGCGCTGTTCACCATGAAGGACCCGATGGAGTGCGTGCACCTCATCAACGTGCTGGCCTCCGACCCCGCGTCGTACCAGGTCGCAGTCCAGGTCCCGCCCAAGGACTCGGGCCTGCGCCAACTGCCGGCCGACAGCGGCCTCGTGCAGAACTTCGCGTCCTACGGGAACGGGATGCTCGTCGGCATGGCCCAGTGGTCCGACGGCCGGACCGCGGACTTCGGCGCGCTGTCCGACCGGCTCTCGCCGCTGACCGGGGCGGTCATCAAGAACGTCCCCGCCTGACGGAAGGCCCGGCCGGGGCGGCTCCGCGACGGGCGACGGGCGAGGCACCGGAGGCCGCTTCGGACGGAGTCGCCCGGCGACGGCCACGGGCTCGCTAGGGTGGCCGCATGGCCTCACTGGGAAGTCACGCCAATGTCTGGGAGACATGCCTCCAGCTCCTGCGCCGTCAGGGGTACCACCTGACGGTGAAGCTCGCCGACGAGGAGGACGAGGACGGGCTGGACGCCTGGCTCGCCGAGAAGGACGGGTTCACCTTCTGGGCGGACAATCCCATCGAACTGCTGGGCCTGGCCGCCGTGTACGAGGACGTGCGGCCCGAGGAGGACCGGCCCTACTGGTGGGCAGCGAAGACCGTGCGCGAGCGCCCGGACGTGCGCGAGCAGCTCGTCGACGAGGCGCTCGCGGTCCGGGACGCGCGCGTGGCGGAGCTCGCCGCACGACGGGAGCGGGATCCGGAGGGCTGGGAAAAAGAAATCCGCGCGGCGTTCTGCTGGGCCGGTGCCGAGCGCCATGCGGCGAACCATCTGGCCCTCCCCCGCGCCGAGTTGAGGCAGCTCCTGGACGATCCGCGCCTCGCCGACCTCCGGGACGAGGAGTACTGCGGGACCGATGACTGAACCGCGCCTCCTGCCGGGGCACCGGCGCTCCGCCGCCGTCGCGATCGTGGCGGTCCTCGCCGCGCTGGTGGTCGCCGCGCTCGGCGTCCGCTACGCCGGCGCGAGCGAGCCCGGCGGGGTGGACGCGCGCATAGCGGGGGCGTTGTACGGGGTGGAGCCGCCGTGGCGGTCCGTCGCCCTGGCCATGGATTCGCTGGGCGAGCCGGTCGGAGCCGCGGCCCTGGTCGTGCCGATCGTGGCGGGCTGCCTGCTGCTCCGGCGTCCGCGCGCGGCTGCGTTCGTCGTTGTCGGCGTCGCTGCGGCCGTGGGAACGGCGACGCTGCTCAAGCACGTGGCGGGGCGCACCATCCACGGCGACAACCTGTCCTACCCGAGCGGACACACCGCCTTCGCCACGTCGCTCGCCCTCGTGGTGGCGATGCTGGCGACCCGCAGGGCGGCCGGCACCCTGCTCGTGTTCGCCGCGGCGTTGGTCGTCGGCGCCGTCATGGGGTGGGCGCAGGTCGCTCTGGGTGCGCATTACCCGACCGACGTCCTCGGCGGCTGGTGCACCGCACTGGCGGTGGTGCCGGCGACGGCGTGGCTGGTCGACCTGGCAGCCGACCAGCTCCGCCGGAGCCGTCCGTGACGCCGCGTCACACCAGGCGGCGGAAGACGGGTTTCACCGGCCGCCCGCCCATCCAGGGGGTGGGGTCGCCGGCGTCGAGTGCCTTGCGGTAGACGGCACAGGCCCCGGCCACCACGGCCACGGTGCGGTCGATGTCGGCGTCGCCGAGCGCGCTGCTCACCACGAACGACGGGGCCAGGACGCCCCCCGCGAGGAGTTGGCGCAGGAACAGGGTGCGGTACTGCTGCGAGGGCTCCCGGTTCTCGTCGAGGGTGGCGAAGACCAGGTTGCTGGCCCGGCCCCGGACGACGACGTGGTCGCCGACGCCCATGCCCGCGGCGGCCTCGCGGACCCCGGCGGCCAGCCGCTCGCCGAGGGCGTGCAGCCGGGCGGTGACGCCCTCCTCGACGTAGGTGGTCTGGACGGCCATCGCGGCGGCGAGCGAGTGCGTCTCCGCGCCGTGCGTGGTGGACAGCAGGAACACCCGGTCGCCGGTGTGGCGCAGCCCGCCCCACTCCATCAGGTCCCGCCGCCCGGCGAGCGCGGAGACGGCGAAGCCGTTGCCCAGCGCCTTGCCGAAGGTGGAGAGGTCGGGCACGACGCCGTAGAGGCCCTGGGCACCCGCCTCGGACCAGCGGAAGCCGGTGATCATCTCGTCGAAGACCAGCACGCAGCCGTGCCGGTCGGCCAGTTCGCGCAGGCCGGCGAGGTACCCGGGCGGCGGCTCGGCGTGTCCGGCGGGTTCGAGGACCAGGCAGGCGACCTCGCCCCGGTACCGGGTGAGCAGTTCCTCCGTCGCGGCCAGGTCGCCGTAGGGGAACGCCACGGTGAGGTCGGTGATCGCCGCCGGGATCCCGGCGGACATCGGCGTGGTACCGATGAACCAGTCGTCGACGGAGAAGAACGGGTGGTCGCCGCAGATGGCCACCCGCGGGCGCCCGGTGACGGCGCGGGCGAGCCGCACCGCCGCGGTGGTGACGTCGGAGCCGTTCTTCGCGAACTTGACCATCTCGGCGGTCGGCACGGTCTCCAGGAAGCGTTCCGCGGCCTCGGCCTCCACGACGGACGGGCGGACGAAGTTGCTGCCGCGGTCCAGTTCCCGCCGGACCGCCTCCAGTACGCGCGGGTGGGCGTGGCCGAGGCTGACCGAGCGCAGGCCGGAGCCGTACTCGACGTAGCGGTTGCCGTCGACGTCCCACACGTGGGCGCCGCGGCCGTGGCTGATGACCGGGGCGAGGTGTTCGGGGTACTGGTCGTCGCCCTTGGCGTAGGTGTGCGCGCCCCCGGGGATCAGGGCGTGCAGCTTCTCGTTCGCCGCCCGCGACCGGGGCAGGGCGAACTCTTCGGCGGGTTCGGTGACTTCGGTGTCCACGCGGTCCTCAGCTCTCGTTCCGGCGCAGGACCTCGGCGAGGCTCGGCGCCTCCCGGTCCCGCTTGGACATCGACGTGGGCGGCAGCGGCCAGGGGATGGCGAGCTGCGGGTCGTCGAAGGCGATCGTCACGTCCTCGGCCGGATCGTGCGGGCGGTCGATCAGGTACGAGACGTCGGTGGTCTGCGTCAGCGCCTGGAAGCCGTGCGCGCACCCCGCCGGGATGTAGACGCTCGCCTGCGTCTCGCCGGACAGCTCGAAGTGGGCCTGGTTCCGGTAGGTCGGCGAGTCCGGCCGCAGGTCCACGACGACGTCGAAGACCCGCCCGTACGAGCAGCGCACCAGCTTGGCCTCGCCGGCGCCGGAGCGCAGGTGCAGCCCGCGCAGGACGCCGCCGACCGAGCGGGAGACGCTGTGCTGGACGAAGGCGTCCGGGTCGAGGCCCACCGAGCGGATCACGTCGGCGTCGAAGGTGCGGCAGAAGAAGCCGCGTTCGTCGGTGTACGGCGTCGGCTCGAACAGGTACGCGCCGGCGATCGCCGGGACTTGGGTCGCCTTCACGGCGCCTCCCTCACAACGTGGTCGGTCCTCGGGAAGAGGACCCTGGTCAGCTCGCCGAACTGGTCGTCGAGGCGCCGGGCCACGGCCAGGTTCCGCTCGGCGAGGATCTGGCGCAGCTCCGCCGAGCGCTTCTCCAGCTCCCGGAACTGCTCGGTCAGCCGGTCGGCGTCGACCTCGCGCGCCGGGTGGCGGTACGTGCCGAGCCCCATCTGCTCCATGAGCGCGTCGCTCTTGGCCGCGTAGCTCAGGGCGAGCGTCGGCGTACCAGCCTTCAGGGCGCAGACGAGGTTGTGGTACCTGGTCGCCACCACGGCGTCGGCGGCCGCCGCCTCCTCCATCAGGTCGGCCAGCGAGGCCGTCCGGGCGGCGGTGACCAGCGGCGAGTCGACGGCTTCGAGGATCGCGGCGACCACCGTCGCGTCGACGTCGTCGCCGGTGAGCAGCCGGACCGGCCTGCCCTCCTCGACCAGGGTGCGGACGAAACGGGTCGTCCCGTCGAGGTAGCGCCGGTGGATCTCCTCGGCCCTGGCCCGGTCGTCGTTGCCGCCGTGGAAGTCCATGACGCCGACGCAGACCACGCCGGGCACACCGGACGAGGGGGCGGCCGGCGTCGGCAGGGCGAAGGCGAGGTCCGGGTGGACCGCGTCCCGCGCGGTGCCCACGCCCATCGCCCGCATCGCGTCGCGGGACAGCTCGTCCCGGTACGACCGGTACGCCGCGAGGCGCGCCGACCAGCGCACCAGCGCCCGGGTGGGCCGGTCGGCGATGGGCGCGGCGCCGACACCGACCAGCGCCACCCGGGTGCCGAAGAGCCGGCCGGACGCGCAGAGCAGGAACAGCGCGTACGGGAAGCCCCACGGCCGCAGCGGCAGCGTGGCCTCCAGGACGCCCATGCCCGGCACGATCACCACGTCGTGCCGGCGCACCCACGCGGCGGTGCGGACGGCGTCGACGAGTTTGCCGAGGCCCTTCGCCGCGACCGCGCCCGCCCGGGAGGCCGTCCGGTACTCCCCGCGGTACCAGTGCAGCCGCGTCGCGGGGATGCGGTAGCGGGCCGTGACGGCCTCGGGGCCGCCGCACAGCGCGTCCACGGCGGCCTCCGGGTGCTCGGTGCGCAGGTGGCCGAGCACGGCTTCGAGCGACCCGTCGTTGCCGAGGTTGCCGGAGCCGAGCAGGCCGAAGACCCCGACCCGCACGGGGGTCATGCCCGCCGCCCCTCGCGTCCGGCCACGAGGGCGTCGACGGAGACCGTGAGCAGCGCCGGGTCGGCCGGGGCGCGGTCCTCGACCCGCTCGCCGGCGCCGGGCCGGACCCGGCTGGTCATCCAGGCGGCCAGGTGGCCGTAGCAGGCGCGCCGGTCGGCGGCCGACAGCGGCGCCCGCCGGACGGCCGAGGCGAAGCCCCAGACGTACTCGGCGAGCAGCCGGGGCGTCGGGTGCAGCGGCCCGGCGCGGCGCGGGTCCAGGTTGACGCAACGGGAGCGCTTGGAGGGGTTCGCCCGCTCGGCGCGGGTGGGGTGGTCGCGGCGGAAGTACAGCAGCTCCGGCACCTGGTGGAAGCGCCCGTGCAGGGTGATCTCGGCGACGAACGTGCGGTCCGCGTGGTGGTAGCTGTCGTGCGGCTTCACCCGGCGCAGCACGTCGGCCCGCATCACCCCGTAGAAGTCGTCGCCGCCGGGCTCGAACAGCAGGCTGCGGAAGCGCTCGGGCGCGTGCGGCGAATCGGTGGCGAGCCCGTACTCGTAGGGCACCTTCACCTGGCCGTCGCCGTCGATGACGGCCTGGCCGGAGTGGGCGAGGATGACGTCCGGGCGTTCGTCCAGCGCCTCCACGCAGCGCAGCAGGAGGTCCCGGGCGTACAGGTCGTCGTGGGAGGCCCACTTGAAGAGTTCGCCGCGGCACTCGGTGAAGACGTGGTTGTGGTTCGGCGCGGCGCCGATGTTCCGGGGCAGGCGCAGGTAGCGGATCCGGGGGTCCTTCGCGGCGTACGTGCGGCAGATGTCCTGGGTGCCGTCGGTCGACGCGTTGTCGGAGATGACGAGCTCGAAGTCGTCGTAGGTCTGGCCCAGGAGGGCGTCGAGCGACTCGGCGAGGTACTCCTCGCCGTTGTAGACGGGCAGGCCGATGCTCAGCCGGGGAACGGCGCTCAAGGGGTCCTCACTTCGGGGATCGGGGTGCGGTGGTGCTCGCGCAGGGCGGCGCGCAGTTGGAGCCACCAGACGGCGGCGCCGCAGGCGGTCGCGCCGGCGACGCCCCAGGCGGAGCCGACCGTGCCGGCCGCGGCGGCGCCGCCGAGCCCGCCGCCGAGATAGCAGGCGGAGGCGAACAACTGGCAGCGCAGGCTGCGCCGGGCCGCGGCGAGGGCGCGCAGCCCGGCGGCCGCGCCGCTGCCGAGGCCGGCGCCCGCGACGCCGAGGGTCGCCGGCAGGATGAGCCGGGAGGCGGAGTGCCAGACGTCGCCGAGGACGAACTGTCCGGCCCGGTCGGGCATCAGCAGCAGGGCCGAGCCCCACAGCAGCGCGGCGCCGGCCTGCCCTCCGCCCAGCAGGAAGCAGAACCGGCCGAGCCGCTCGGGCGTCCGCCGCAGGACCCGGGCCGCCTCCGCCACGGTGACCAGGGAGAGCCCCATCAGCAGGGCGAGGAACGGTCCCTGGAGGAGTTCGGCGCCCCGGACGGCACCGACCGCGCCGACCCCGACGATCGCGCCGAGCCCGTACGCCCGCAGCTGGCCGGCGCCGCTGAGGCTGACGTTCTCGACCAGGTAGCGGCTGCCGAGGTCGCGCTGCTCGCGCAGCCAGCCGCGGGCTTCGGTCACCCGGGGCCGGACGCCGGACTGGAGGAAGCCGTACCCGGCGGCGGCCGCCGCGGCGGCGCCCCAGGCCAGCAGGAAGGCGGGCACGGTGCCCACCCGGGCCGCCACGACCATGGCCGGGACGAGTGCGATGCCCTGCACCAGGTCGTTGGCGAAGGCCTTCCGCCCGGTGCCGGCCGCGAAGAACGCGAACCGCCGGGCATCCTGGAGCAGGAGCGCCGGCAGGGCGGCGCCGAGGCTCGCGAACGCGGGCCCCACGTCGCCGCCGAGGCCGAGCCCGACCAGCAGGCAGACGGCGCCGAGGGTGGCGCCGACGGCGAGCGCGGCGCCGGACGATCGGGCCGCACCGGCGCGCCAGGTCGCCTCCGGCACGCCGCTGAAGCGCACCATCAGCGGGTCGGTGGCCAGCCCGCGGGAGACGTTGAGCACCACGCCGTAGGTCAGCCAGGCCAGGCTGAACACGCCGAACGCGTGCACCCCCAGCTCCCGGGCGACGTAGATGCCCACCGCGAAGTTGATCATGCTGGTGACCGCCTGGTCGGCCAGCCCCCAGGACACCCGGCCGAGCACGCCCCGCCTGGCGGGCCGGGCCTGCTCGGCCGCCTGCCCGGTCCGCCCCGGCTCCCCGGCCGGGCCGGCCGGGGTCGTCGTCCTCACCCCCTCGGTGGTCATCCGCGTCACGCCTTGATCAGACCGGCGCCGCACAGGGCGTCGGCCGCGGCGGCGACCGCGTCGAAGGGCAGCCCGGAGCGCTCGGCGACGTCCAGCAGGCCGTGCTCGCCGTCGGAGAGGCTGAGCACCCACAGCATCGCCATCTGGGCCTGCTTGGCGTCGCTGCGCCCGCCGAGGGACTCGTACAGTCCGCGCCGCCCCAACTGCGGTTCGCCGTACGGGCTGAGGTTGACGTAGCGCCGGTTGCGGTCGAGCACGGCGAAGGCCTCGCGGCAGACGGCGAGCGTGTCCGCCAGCGCCTCCGGGGAGACGAAGTCGGGGTTGTCCGCCGAGGTGTGGTACTCGGGGTACGCGGCGTACGGGGTCCGGCTCAGCGAGCCGACGCCGAGGTCGAACCCGGGCGAGCAGTACTGCCGCTCGTCGTAGCCGTACGGGGTGAACTCGACGACGTCGTGGGGTCGTTCGGAGGTGCGCAGCACGTGCCGCAGCACCCGGTCGATCTCCGCGTCGCCGCGCCGGCTCTGCTTGTACGTCAGCCGTCCCCGGTCGCCCGCGCAGGCCAGCACCAGCCCGTGCTTGACCCGCTCGATCCGCTCCGCGTTGCGGGCCAGCCAGGTGATCGCCCCGATCGTGCCGGGCGCGTAGATGAAGCGGTAGGTGTAGTACGGGCTCCGCTCCGCCAACTCCCGTGCCAGATAGGTCGCCACCGCGACGCCCGCCATGTTGTCGTTGGCCAGCGCGGGGTGGCAGACGTGGCAGGAGACGATCACCTCGTCGGCGACCTGCCCGGGGACGACGTGCTCGGCGTAGGTGAGGTGGCCGTCCGCGAGGGTGGAGTCGATGCGCACCTCGTAGTCGCCGTCCGGCAGCCCGTCCAGGGTCTCCTGGGACAGGCAGAACCCCCAGTCCGGCGTGTAGTAGCTGGTGCGGTACGGCACCCAGGCCGGGTGGTCCGGCAGGGTGTGCAGGTGTCCGCGCAGTTCGGACAGCGGCATGGTCGCCGCCACCGGCACGCTGTAGCCGAGCACGTGCAGGCTGGACGCGGCGAAGTCGACGACCCGGTTGCCCGCGGCGTCGGCGACGTAGGCGTCCCGGATGTTCCACTCCTGCGGCACCGTCCAGTCGAGCACCTGCGTCCCGGTCGGCACCTCGTGCACCTGGAGCGGGACGTACTCACCGACGATGTCCAGGGTGGCGCGCACGCCGTCGCCGGTGATGCTCCGGCAGAGCGGGTACAGCCGCTCCACCAGGGCGTGCATCTCCTCGCCGAGCCCGGTCACCGGCGCCACCGCAGGGTCTCGTCGACGGCCCCGGCGGAGGACGCCTCGCGCAGCACGGCCAGCCGGGTGAAGCGGCGCTCGAAGTCCTCCCGGGTCAGTCCGAACGTGCGGTAGGCGTCGGCGAGTTCGAGCGCGCCCTGCTTCACCGTCCACTCGCAGTCGAAGCCGGGCAGCGCGGCGCGGAACCGCGAGAAGTCCACCCGGTACGACCGCGGGTCGGCGCCGTTCTCGCCGGTGATCACCACCTGCGCGCCGGTCACCGCCTCGGCGACCTGCTCCGCGATCTCGGCGACGGTGACGTTGTTCACCTCGCTGCCGATGTTGAACGCCCGGTCGTGCACGGCTTCGCGCGGCGCGGTCAGCGCCGCCGCGAAGGCGCGGGCGATGTCGGCGGCGTGGACCAGCGGGCGCCAGGGCGTGCCGTCGGAGAGCACCAGCACCTCGCCGGACAGGAGCGCGTGGCCCACCAGGTTGTTCAGCACGATGTCGGCGCGCAGCCGGGGCGAGTAGCCGAAGGCGGTGGCGTTGCGCATGTACACCGGGCTGAAGTCGCCGTCGGCCAGGGCGTGCAGGTCGTCCTCCACCCGCACCTTGGACTCTGCGTACGGCGTCACCGGGCGCAGCGGGGCGTCCTCGCCCACCAGTTCGTCGCCGCCGGCGGCGCCGTAGACGGAACAGGTGGAGGCGTACAGGAAGCGGCGCACCCCGGCGTCGCGGGCCAGTTCGGCCAGCCGGACGGAGGCGTGGTGGTTGATGTCGTAGGTGAGGTCCGGCGCGAGCGAGCCCAGCGGGTCGTTGGACAGCGCGGCCAGGTGGATCACGGCGTCCACGCCGGCGACGTGGTCGGCGGTGACGTCGCGCAGGTCGACCCGCGTTCCCGGCGGGTCGGCGGGCTTCGGGCCGAGGACGCAGTCGGCGAACAGGCCGGCGTCGAGGCCGACGACCTCGTGCCCGGCGGCGGCGAGGACCGGGGCCATCACGGTGCCCAGGTAGCCCTGGTGTCCGGTCAGCAGTACGCGCATGGGTTCAACCCCCCAGGTTGAGAGTGCCGAGGTCGAGCGTGAGTTTGGTGGTGGCGAAGGCCTCGGCGTAGCGCGCGTGGCATTCGATGCCGCGGATCCGCGCGAGCCCGAGGAAGGCCTCGCGGTCGTACCAGGGGCGGTGCCGCTGCGAGGGGTAGTGCTCCTGCAGCAGCCGCACCTTCTGTTCCGCGGTCTCCGGGGTGAGCGGCTGGTAGGCGGTGGGCCGGCCGAGGTCGCCGTCCCACTTGACGATCTCGTAGCCGAGCACGAAGTGGTCGCGGAACGCGGTGGTCAGCAGCTGCGCCAGGCCACGGTGGTCCTGGTGGGCGTCGTCGGTGCGCGGGGCGAGGATGAGGTCGGGCTCGGTCCGCCCGCGCAGTTCCTCGACGGCGGCCTTGGCCTCGTCCCAGTGCGCGGGCAGCCGGCCGTCCGGCAGCTTGAGGACGGTCAGGCGCAGGTCGGCGCCCGGGCAGAAGGCGGCGAGCGCGGCCTGTTCCTCCTGTTCGCGCTCGCTGCCGCCGCCGGAGAGGACCAGCGCGTCCACCTGGATGCCCGGCCGCGCGAGGCACATCGTCAGCAGCGTGCCGCCGGCGCCGATGGCGATGTCGTCGCAGTGCGCCCCCACGGCGACGATCCGGTCCAGGCGCCCCGCGCCGAGCCGGATCACGCCTTGGCTCCCACGGTGTTCGCGCCGTCCCGTTCCCACACGGCCCACGGGCGGTCGCCCCGGGCGTAGGCGAGGTCGAGCGCGGCGCGCTCCTTCACCGTGTCGGTCGGCTTCCAGAAGCCGCGGTGCTGGTGCGCCACCAGTCGCCCCCGCTTGGCGAGTCGGGCGCAGCCGTCGGCGACCAGGTCGCCGTTCTCCGGGATGTGGTCGAAGACCTCCTGCCGGAGCACGAAGTAGCCGCCGTTCTCCCACAGCGGCATGTCGCTCACCGCGGTGATGCCCCCGACCAGGCCGTCCTCGCCCAGGTCCACGCAGTGGAACGAGGACTGCGGCGGCACCACCATCATCGACGCGCCGGCGTCGCGCCGGGAGAACCGCTCGATCATCTCGGGCAGCGGGGCGTCGGTGAGCACGTCGGCGTAGTTGGCGAGGAACATCTCGTCGCCGTCCAGGTGGTGGCGCACCCGGCGCAGCCGCTCGCCGATCGGCGACTCGATGCCGGTCTGCGCGAAGGTGATCGTCCAGGACGAGATGTCGGTGGACAGCAGCTCGGTCTTCCCGTTGCGCAGCACGAAGTCGTTGGACGTGGTCTCTTCGTAGTTGAGGAAGAAGTTCTTGATGTGGTGGGCCCCGTACCCGAGGCACAGGATGAACTCCGTGTGCCCGAAGTACGCGTAGTAGCGCATGACGTGCCAGATCAGCGGCCGCGGACCGACCATCGCCATCGGCTTGGGCACGTCGTCGGACGCTCCGCTGCGCATGCGCAGCCCGTAACCTCCGCAGAACAGGACGACCTTCACCGCTTCACCTCGACGATGCTGAGTTCCGGGATGGGGAAGACCAGCCGGCCGCCCCACTCGTGGACGAAGGACAGTTGCTCGACCAGCTCGTCGCGCAGGTTCCACGGGAGGACGAGGACGTAGTCGGGCCGGTCGGCGGCGATCCGCTCGGGCGCCAGGATCGGGATGCGGGTGCCCGGGGTGAACCTGCCGTGCTTGTAGGGGTTGCGGTCGACCGTGTACGGGAGCAGGTCGGGCCGGACGCCGCAGTGGTTGAGCAGGGTGTTGCCCTTGCCCGGGGCGCCGTAGCCGACGACCGTCTCGCCGCGCTCGGCCGCGTCGACGAGGAAGCGCAGGAGGTCCCGGCGCACCTTGGCCACCCGGGCGGAGAACTCGGTGTAGCCGGACAGTTCCTGGAGCCCGGCGGCCTTCTCCCGGTCCAGCACCTCGGCCACCCGCCGCGTCGGCTCGCCGGCCGCCTCCACCGGCCGGGCCCACAGCCGGATCGAGCCGCCGTGGGTGGGCAGCAGCTCGACGTCCACGAGCGCGAGTCCGCCGCTCGCGAGCGCCCGGGTCGCGGACGCGACCGTGTAGTACTGGAAGTGCTCGTGGTAGATCGTGTCGTACTGGTTCTCCTCGATCAGGGTCAGCAGGTGCTGCACCTCGATGGAGACCCAGCCGTCGTCGGCGACCAGGGCGCGCAGACCCTTGGTGAAGCCGACCACGTCGGGGATGTGCGCGTACACGTTGTTCGCCACGACCAGGTCCGCCGGGCCGTGTTCGGCGCGGACGGCCGTACCGGTGGCCTCGTCGAGGAACGCGGTGAGCGTGGGCACGCCCGCGTCGCGCGCCGCGGCGCCGACGTTGACCGAGGGTTCGATGCCGAGGCAGCGGATCCCCCGCTCCACCACGTGCCGGAGCAGGTAGCCGTCGTTGCTCGCGACCTCGACCACGAAGGCGTCGGGGCCGAGACCCACGCGCTGGGCGGCGCCGTCGACGAACGTCCGCGCGTGCTCCACCCAGGAGGTCGAGTAGGAGGAGAAGTACGCGTACTGCGTGAACGTTTCCTCCGGCGTGATCAGCGGCGGGATCTGCGCGAGCCAGCACTCGGTGCAGACCCGCAGGTGCAGCGGGTACGTCGGTTCCGGCCGGTCCAGATCGTCCGCGGCGAGGAAGCTCTCGCACGGCGGTGTCGCCCCCAGGTCGACGACGCTCGTCAGCGCCGCCGATCCGCACAGTCGGCATGTCATCTATTGCCCCCACTCCTGCCCGCGCGGGATCCCCGTCGCGGGCCAGCGTTGTCCGTTCCCTGCGGCGGCGCGCCCTCCGCGCCGCCGGACCGACCCGCGATCGCGGTGCGGTACCCCTCCACCAGGCGCTCCAGCCCGACGGCCGGGCTGAACCCCTGCTCGTAACGGCGCCGGGCCGCCAGTCCCATCTCCCGGTTGCGCTCCGGCTCCGCCGCGATCCGGCGCAGGCCGGACGCGAGCGAGACCGCGTCGCCGGGCTCGTGCAGCAGCCCGGTCACGCCGTCCTCGACGAGTTCGACGAAGGCGCCGTGCCCCGCGGCGACGACCGGGACCCCGGCCGCCATCGCCTCCACGACCACCAGGCCGAACGCCTCCAGCCACGTCGAGGGCGCCACCACGGCCACCGACCGCGCGACGGCCTCCCGGCACTCCGCCGTGTCGTACAGGCCGGCGAAGCGCACGTCCTCCCGGCCCGCCGCCCACGCCCTCACCTCCGGCTCCAGCGGTCCCGCGCCGGCGATCACCAGCGGCACGCCCACGCCGCCGTCGGCGGCGATCGCGTCCCACGCGGCCATGAGCAGCCGCACACCCTTGGCCTCCGCGAGCCGGCCGAGGTAGAGCACGTGCTCACCGGCGCCCGTGCGCCGCACACCGGGCTCGGGCACGAAGTTGTGCTTCACCGCCAGCCGTCCGGCCGGCAGGCCGGCCCGCACCAGGACGTCGCGCTGCGCCGCCGAGATGCAGAAGAACCGCTCCACGCCGGACCACCACCGCCGCCGGTTGACCGCAAGGCTCACCGCCAGCGGCACCGTCGCCAGCCGGGAGCCGCGGTAGCAGCCGTGCCGGACGGCGGGCAGCGGTGACCCCCCGACGCACTCGGTGCACGGCCGCCCGTCCCGCTGAAGCGTGCCCGGCGGGCAGACCTGGGTGTAGTTGTGCAGCGTCGCGACGGCCGGCACGCCGGCGTCGGCGCAGGCGGCCAGCACCGCGGGCGACAGCAGCGGGAAGACGTTGTGGACGTGCACCACGTCCGGCCGCTCGCGGCGCAGCCGGGCGGCGAGCTCCGCGCGGACCGCCGGGTTCCACGGCACCAGCAGCGGCACCGCGACCTTGCCCGGCAGGGACCGGCCCGCGATGTCGTCGCTGCGGCGCTCGAACAGATCGACCCGGTGGCCGGCCTCGCGCAGCAGCCCCACCTCCTGGTCGACGACCTTGTTCTCCCCGCTCGGCTGCGCCGAGGAGTAGCGGTTGTGCACCACGAGGACGTGCATCAGCTCACCTCCGATCTCTGGACGGCTGGTTGGGGTACGCGGGCTGCGAGTGCCGGCGCAGGTGCCGCCAGCAGCCCGGCGGCCACGGTCAGGTGGAGCAGGTACGGCGAGGCGTCGCCCAGCCCGGCCTCGGTGTAGGAGGCGATCGCGCAGTAGCCGATCAGGAAGATCGCGCAGGCCCGCGCCAGCGAGGGCGGGCGCAGCAGCGCGACGCCGCCCAGCACGATGATGATCGCCGCCACGATCGCGACGCCCGCCAGGCCCTGTTCGTTGTAGACGGCCAGCCAGCTGTTGTCGATCGGCAGCCCGCCGAAGGACTTGTCGCCCAGTCCGGCGCCGAACAGCTGCTCCGTCGTCGTCCGGGGCGCCGCGAGCAGGGCGTCCCAGACCTTGGCCCGGCCGGTGAGGCTGGAGAAGTTCTCCTGGCTCTGACCGCGCAGGAACCACGCCTGGAGCAGGGAGCCGAGCGCCACGGCGGCCACGGCGGCGCACAGCACCGCCCGGGTGAAGAACCGGCGGGCGGCGGCGCTGGTCAGGACGAGCGAGCCGATCGCCAGCGCCAACCCGAGGATCAGGCCGAGCGTGGCCGTCCGGGTGTGGGTCAGCGCGAGCAGGACGAAGGACGGCACGATGACGGCCGCCGCGCTGCCCCCGGTGGTCCGCCCGCCCAGGAGGAGCAGCACGGTGAGCCCGATGATCACCGCCGCGTACTGGCCGATCTGCGGCGGGGTCAGCGGCCACAGCGCGCCGACCAGCCGTCCGCCGTAGAGCTCGGGCATCGCCGCGCCCGGTGAGACGACCAGGCCGGCGGCCACCGAGGCGAGCACCGCGGAGTACGCCCGGATGTGGTGGCGGACGAACGTCTCGCCGCCGTCCCACCACCGGCTGAGCAGCCACAGCGTGCCGACGAAGAGCGCCAGCCGGAAGCAGCGGAACAGCGCGCCGAAGCCGGACTCCAGGTGCGCGCTGGAGATCACGCTCAGCACCAGCAGCACGGTCAGCAGGAAGAGGTGGGCGCTGGGCCGGATCCGCAGCCGGAGGTTGAGGACGAGCGCCAGCGCGAAGGCGGACACCAGCGAGCCCATGGTGACCATCTGGATGAGGGAGCGCGGCAGCGGGATGACGGTCTGCGCGCCGGCGGAGCCGAGCGTGTTGAGGATCAGCAGCGCCCAGACCGCGCCGACGGCCCTGGGCGTCGCCGGGCCGCCCTGCGACCCGTCGTGCGTGAGGTCCCGGGTCACCTCAACCACCGGCCTGGGACTGGTAGGTGCTGCCCGCGTCCTGCTGGTAGGGCTCGCCCTGCCACTGCCCGAAGTCGAGCGTGCGGCTCGGGTCGTGGGCGACGAAGCTCCACGGCCCGAGGTAGGCGTTGTCGTGCCAGCGGTTCTGCTGGCCACCGGTGATCGCCTCGGCGACCGACTGCCCCTTGTACGGCGACCAGTCCGGGTAGGTACCGTAGTTGGCCAGCACCGCCATGCGGCCGCACTTGACCGTGCAGCCGACGGCGGAAGGGTGCAGCACGAAGCGGTTGCCGTGGATGTCGACCCGCTGGGTCTTCCACCGGCAGTCGTCGTGGAGCGGCGGGGTGGCGATCGCCGGCTGGGCGCACCGGGCGGTGTTCTTCGCCAGGAGCGTGCAGTCGCCGGAGGAGGTGTTGGCCGGGCTGTTGCAGAAGCGGTCGGCGTTCTCCCACAGGGTGATCCCGGACCAGTTGTCCTCCAGGACGTTCCCGTAGATCTCGATCCTGTCGGTGCGGGCGGGGATCCGCGGTTCGCCGCCGGACTCCGAGAGGTAGACGGTCGCGTACGGGAAGTCGTCGCCGCGGTCGGCGGAGCGGCGGCCCTCGACGACGTCGTTGCGCCGGATCGTGTTGTTGCGGATGACGGCGTTGTAGCTGGTCTCGTAGATCAGCGCGGCACCGTCGTTGGCCTCCAGGACGTTGTCCTCGATGCGGAAGTCGTTGTTGTTGGTGTCCGCCCACAGCCCGGGGCCGCGGTTGTCGTGCACCCAGTTGCCGCGCACGTCGGCGCCGTTGACGGCCCAGAACTTGACGCCCCCGGTGCAGCCGCAGCCCGGCTGGCGCTGCTCCCACTGGTCGGTGTCGTTGCCCGTGATCTCGTTGCCCTCGACCACCAGGCCGCCGACGGGGGCACCGGACTTGTACGCGTTCATGCCGTACTGCCCGTTGCCCTGCAGGCAGTTGGCGCGGACCTGCTGGTGGGCTCCGGCCATCAGTCCGGCGCCGGAGTTGTCGCGGATCGTCGCGTGCTCGATGACCCACCCGTCGGCCGAGTCGTGGTTGACCACGCCCTCGTTCTGCGGCGCGTTGAAGCCCTGCACGGTCAGGTAGCGGATCGTGACGCCCGCGGCGTCGCCGCCGAACGCGTACTGGTTGGTCTTCACGCCGTCGAGCACCGCGCCCGGTGCTCCGAGGTAGGTGTCCCCCTCCTTCGGGACGACCTGGGCGTACCGGTCCGCTTCGAGCTTGTGCGTCCCCGGCTGGAGCCAGAACGTGGTGTGCGGGGGGCTGCTCTTGGTCTTCGCCGTCAGGTCGCCGACCACCGCGGGGTCGACCGTCACCGCGCCCGCGGGCGCGGCGGCCGGACCTTCCCCGGGGTGGGCGCACACCTGGGCCGCGGCCACGGAGCCGGAGGGCGTGGCGGTCGGCTGCGGCGAGGTGTCCGAGCCGCCGCTCGTGCAGCCGGTCGCCAGCAGCAGGACCAGCGCCGGCGCCCCCCAGTGCCGCTTCTTGATCCCCACCCCTCCCCCCTCAGTCCCGGAATCCGAGCACGGTGGTGAACTCCTCGGTGCCGTCGGCGAATCCGGTGCCGACGAGCGTGGTCGCGGGCTCCTTGCGCCCGAAGCCGGCCGAGTACCATCCCAGCGGCGGGTCGGTCTCGCCGCGGTGTGCCCGCCAGGACAGCTGTCCGGGCAGGTCGAGCACCGCGGAACGGCCCTCGCCGTCCCGGGTCCAGGTGAGCAGGGCCCGGTGCCCCGTCAGGTCGGCAGTGATCGCCGGGCCGAGGTGGAAGGCCAGGCGCACGGCCCGGCGCGGGCCGCGCACCTCGTCGACGACCCGCAGTTCCCGGGTGGCGGCGGTGAGCTCCACCCGGCGGCGGTGCACCGAGTCGCCGTAGCCGTCGTGCTCGGCGCTCCAGCGGGCGACGCCCCCGTTGAAGGTGTCCGCGGCCAGGACGCGGCTGCGGGCGTGCCGGGTCCACAGGAACGGGCCGCCGGAGACGGACTGGTCGCCGCCGTCCAGCTCCAGGGTGTTGTGGCCCAGGGTCGAGCGGAAGTAGCTCCGCCACTCGGGCTGTCCGTGGTAGCAGAACGTCCCGGGGTCGGCGAGCACCTCCACGCCGTCGTGCCGGACCTCCACGGACAGCGCGTCCGCGTGGGCGTGCGCGGCGATGGACAGGAAGCCGTGCGGACCGCCGTCGCAGCGGCACCAGATCTCCCCCGGGCCGCGCAGGATGGTCATACCGGCGTCGGCGAAGTGGCCGGGCCGGCGTGCCGGGCGGGTGACGGCTCCGCTCTTCCCGTACGGGCGGACCAGCGCGGCCAGCAGCGGGGTGCGCACGTCGCCGCCGGTCACCGCCGGCCACCAGGCGAGCCGGCCGAACACGGCGTCCCCGGTGGCCAGCAGCGAGGCCCAGCGGTCGGTACCGGGGCCGTCCAGGACCAGGCCGTACCCGTCGTCCGCGTCGCCCTGGCGCGGCGGCCGCAGCCGGTTGTCCACGACGGCCGCGAGGGCGTCGGTCATCCGCAGCAGGACCAGCCGGACGGACGCCGGGACGGGCACGGCGGCGGCGTCCGCCTCGGCCAGCGCGGCGAGGCCCAGCTCCAGGACGAGCCCGTGGTACTCGGTCGCCAGCTCGCGGTTGAGGCCGGACGGGAAGGTGTTGCCGCGCAGGTGCCGCTCCAGCGAGCGCAGCGCGCCGGACCGCCAGCGCTCCGAGGCCGGGAACCAGCCGAACGCGCAGGCCGCGGCGAACTGCCCGGCGGCCTCGGCGATGACGTGGTTGTTGGCCGAGGACCCCCGGCTGGGGAAGGCGGCCAGCCAGCGCTGGTGGTGCCAGATCTGCTCCAGCGCCACCGGGTTGCCCTCGAACAGCCCGGCCGCGCCCGGCCAGCCGTCGAGCAGCCGGCGGATCCACACCCAGGACAGCAGCCGGATGCCCAGCTCGATGCCGCTGATCCAGTGCACGCCGCGCAGCGGCGGGTTGGCCGCCCACCACGACCGCAGGTGCGCGGCCACGCGCTCGGCGTAGCGCTCGTTCCCGGTGAGGGCGTAGGCGGCGGCGAGCACGGTCAGGTACTGGTGCCGGGAGGGTTCCCAGATCTGCTTGATGTCCCCGACCGCGTCCTCGTCGCGGTAGGGCACGTCGAAGGCGTAGCCGGCCGGGGCCCGGCGCCCGGTCTTCGGGTCGCGCCACCAGTCCGGGTCGGCCAGGTCGTCGCGGTCCACCCCGAAGAACTCGGCGTACCCGTCCATCAGCCGGTCCGCCTCGGCGACGAGTCGCTTCGCGGCCTCCGCCGGCACCGCGGCGATCGCCCCGGCGGGCAGGACGGCGGTGAACCGGGCGCCGGTGACCGCCGGGCAGGGCGGCGGCTCCGAGCGCCACCGCCGCCTGCGCGCCGCGTCGCCCGCCCGGCCGCCGACCTCCCGCGGCCCCATCCGGGACAGCCGCCGCAGGTACCAGCCCGCGCTCATCGTCATCGCGCCCGCTCCAGCGCCACCGGCACGCCGCCGGCCAGGCCGGTCTGCACGGCGAGGGTGGCCGCCGTGGTGGCGACCAGCGACTCCAGCGGCACCGGCATCGGCCCGCCGGTCCGCACCGCCCTGACGAACGCGGCCAGCTCGTTGGACTGACCCTTGTCCCTGGCCTTCGGCAGCCGCGAACTGACCCACCGCTTGCCCCCGTACACCGAGGCGCGGACGAAGTCGTCGAGCTTCAGCACCTTGCCGTCCGCGACGAGGTCAAGCGTCTCCTTGGGGAAGCCGGACGCGCCGGTGGTGACGTAGCTGATGGTGGCTGTGGAGCCGTCCGGGTAGCGCAGCACGACCTGGAGGTCCTCGTTGCCGGCCGAGGCCACCGCGTACACCGAGACCGGGTCGGCCTCCAGCAGCCAGCTCGCCGTGTCGATGAAGTGCCCGCCCTCGCCGGCGAACCGGGAGCCCTCGGTGCCCTGCTGGAGGTACCAGCTGCCGTGCTGCAGGCGGCCCGCGTTGACCAGGTAGCGCAGGCTCGCCGGGCCGCTCCGCGCGCCGAACCGGGCCTTGGCCTCGCGCAGCAGCGGCGAGAACCGGCGGTTGAAGCCCACCTGCAGCCGGTCGTTGCCGGACTCCGTCACGGCCGCGAGCACGCCCGCCAGGTCGTCCTCGGTGAGGGCCAGCGGCTTCTCCACGAACACCGCCTTGCCGGCCAGCAGCGCCCGCCGGGTCAGTTCGGCGTGCGAGCTGTGCCGGGTGACCACGAACACGGCGTCGATGGACGGGTCCCCGAGCACGCCGTCCAGATCGGTGGTCGCCCGGGCGAAGCCGAACTTCCGCTGCGCGTTGGCCGCCGAGAGCGCCGTCGTGGTGACGACCGTGGACAGCGCGACGCCGTCGCGCCCGGCCAGGTGGGGCAGCAGCATCGACGTCGCGTAGTTCCCCGCGCCGACGAACGCCAGCCGCACCGGAGTGTTGACGGGACGGGATGGCGCGGCTGCCCTGGTCTCGACGCGCACCGCCGGCACCGCCACCACCGGGGCCTCCGCCGTTCCCTCCCCCTCGGGCCCGGGGTACCGGAAGAGCACGGCCACGGCCTTCAACTCGCCGTCCTTCAGGCGCCGGTACGTCTCGACGGCGTCGCCGAAGTCGGCGATGTGGGAGATCAGCGGCTCCACGTCGACGCGGCCCCGGGAGACGAGGTCGAGGAAGCACGCGAGGTTGCGGCGCTCGGTCCAGCGCACGTAGCCGATCGGGTAGTCCCGCCCCTCCAGCTCGTACTCCGGGTCGTAGCGCCCGGGGCCGTACGAGCGGGAGAACCGGACGTCGAGCTCCTTCTCGTAGTACGCGTTCCAGGGCAGGTCCAGGCGGCACTTGCCGATGTCGACGACCCGGCCCCGGTCCCTGGCCAGCGCGGCGGCCAGCTCAACGGGCTGGTTGCTGCCCCCGCCGGCCGCCAGGTACACCTGGTCCACGCCGTGACCGCCGGTCAGCTCGGCGACGGCGCCCGCCACGGCCGCGGAGGCGGGATCGCCGCAGGCCACGGCGCCCAGGCGCGCGGCGAGTTCGCAGCGCGCCGGGTCGGGGTCGGCCCCGACGACGCGCACCCCCGCGGCGGTGAGCAGCTGCACCACCAGCTGCCCGATCAGCCCGAGGCCGATGACCAGCGCCACCTCGCCGAGCTGCGGCTCGCCCTGGCGCACGCCCTGCAGCGCGATCGACCCGACGGTGCCGAAGGCCGCGTGCCGCGGCGCGAGGCCGTCCGGCACCGGGACGTAGAGGTTCTTCGGCACCCAGTTCAGCTCGGCGTGCAGCGCGTGCTCGTTGCCGGCGCAGGCCACCAGGTCGCCGGCCTTCACGTCGTCGACCCCGGCGCCGACCTGCTCGACCACCCCGCACAGCGAGTAGCCCAGCGGCGTGTAGGAGTCCAGCTTGCCCATCACCTTGCGGTAGGTGGCGGGCAGTCCGTTGGTGGCCACGCTCTGCATGACCTTGGCCACCTGGTCCGGCCGGGAGCGGGCCTTGCCCAGCATCGACATCCCGGCCTCGGAGACCTTCATGAGCTCGGTGCCGGTGGAGATCAGCGAGAAGGCGCTGCGGACCAGCACCCCGCCGGGCTTGCAGCCCGGCACCGGCACGTCGAGCACCGACAGTTCGCCGCTCTTGTAGTTCTGCACGACCTGTTTCACCCGAAGTCCCCTTGTTCCCATGTCGTCACGTCGTCACGTCGTCACATTCCGGCCGCGGCCTCAGCCGGAGGTCGCGCCGCGGTACCAGTACTCGAGGGTCAGCACGTGCCACAGGTGCTTGGAGTAGTCCTGCTGCCCGGCGGCGTCCGCGGCGACGAGCCGCGCCAGCGCGTCCCGGCGCAGGAACCCCGACCGGACGAGCACGCCGTCGTTCACCACCTCGCGCACCAGCGGCGCCAGGTCCCGGCTCATCCAGGCCCGCAGCGGCGCGCTGAACAGGCCCTTGGGCCGGTACACGATCTCCCGGGGCAGGACGGAGGTGGCCGCCTCCTTGAGCACGGCCTTGCCCTGCCGTCCGACGATCTTGCGGTCACCGGGCACCGCGAACGCCGCCCGCACCACCTCGACGTCCACGTACGGCACCCGCACCTCGGTGGACGCGGCCATGCTCGACCGGTCCGTGTAGGCGAGGTTCAGGCCCGGCAGGAACATCCGCGCGTCCCCCAGGCACATGCGGTTGACGAAGTCGTCGAGGTCGTTGTCCCCGTAGACGTCCGCGTGCTCGGTCAGCACGTCGTCGACCGTCCCGGCCAGGTCCGGGTCGACCAGGGCGAGCAGTTCGGCCCGGTCGTACATCGTGTAGCTGCGCCGGAACGCCGTCTCCTCCGGCAGGTCGGCGAAGGAGAGGAACCGCTTCGCGAACCGCACCGAGCGGAACCCCCGGGTGGCCGTGGCGACCGGCAGCCGGTCCACGGCCGCGGACAGGCCGCGCCGCAGGGGCCGCGGGACGCGCTGGTAGCGCAGCGCGAGCCGGTTGGCCAGGTGCTTGCGGTAGCCGGCGAACAGCTCGTCGGCGCCCATCCCCGAGAGCATCACCTTGACCCCGGCCTCCCGGGCGGCCGAGCAGATCAGGTAGGTGTTGATCGCGGCCGGGTCGCCGATCGGCTCGTCCAGGTGGTACGTCATCCTCGGCAGCAGGTCGAGCACGTCCGGGGCGATCTCGATCTCGTGCAGGTCGACGCCGAACCGCCCGGCCACCTGCCGGGCGTAGCGGAGGTCGTCGGGCATGGCCTCGAACCTGGCGTCCTCGGCGCGGAAGCCGATCGTGTAGGCGGAGATGCCGGGCCGGTCGCGGGCGGCCAGCGCGGTCAGGTAACTGGAGTCCAGCCCGCCGGAGAGGAAGGTCGCCACCGGCACGTCGGAGAGCAGGTGACGCCGGGTCGACTCCTCGACGATGGCGGCGAGGTCCGGCCGCTCGCCAGCCAGGGCCCGCTCCCGGCCCTCGGCGGCGACGTCCCGCAGGTTCCAGTACCGGCCGCGCTCCACCCGGCCGTCGGGCCTGCACCGGAGCCAGCTGCCCGGCGGCAGCTTCTCGGCCTCGCGGAAGGCGCACCGCGAGTCCGGCACCCAGTAGTAGAGCAGGGAGGCCACCAGCGCCGCGTGGTCCACCTCCAGCGACCCGCCGGTGGCGGCGGCCAGCGCCTTGAGCTCGGAGGCGAACACCAGGCCCCCGCCGCGCCGGACCAGGAACAGCGGCTTGATGCCGAGCTGGTCGCGGACGAGCACCAGCTCGCCGGTCCGCTCGTCGAAGATCCCGAACGCGAACATGCCGCGCAGCCGGGGCAGGCAGTCGGTGCCCCAGCGCCGCCAGGCCTCCAGCAGCACCTCCGTGTCGGAGGTCCCGCGGAAGCGCACCCCGGCGGCCGTCAGTTCGGCGCGCAGCTCGGGCGCGTTGTACAGCTCGCCGTTGTACGTCAGGACGAGGCCGTCCGAGACCATCGGCTGGGCGCCGGTCTCGGAGAGGTCGACGATGGCCAGCCGGCGGTGCCCGAGCTGCACGTCGCCGTCGCCGACCGGGTGGCCGTAACGGCCGGCCCCGTCCGGGCCCCGGTGGGCGAGGGTGTCGGTGAGCAGGTCGGTCACGGCCTTCCCGTCCGGCCACCGGTACGTTCCCGCGATGCCGCACATGTCTAGCCCGCCTCCTGGTCGTTGTCCGGGACCGGTGCGGTCCTCGTCGGTTGTCGTTCCGTGCGCCGGCGGCCGGTCCCATCGCGCCGGGGCGGGCGGGCGCGCCGGCCGCGCGGCGCGGCGTGCGGCCCGTCCCAGAGGGTGCCGTCGGTCCGGTCCCGCGGATCGGGGTCGATCAGCACCACCCCGATCACCGGGATGCCCTGGTCCGCGAGCTGCCGGGCCACGGTGTGCAGCCAGGCGGCGCTGCCGTGCCCGGCCCGCACGACGAGCACCGTCCGGGTGCCGAGGTGGCGGAGGTCGGTCCACGCCGTGCCGGGCGCCACCGAGCCGACGCCGAGCCGGCGCTCCTCGGGCGGCACGGCCCCGGCGCGCCCGCCGACGACGACGGTCGGATCCCCCGGCCTGGCGCGGCGCTTGGCGAGCTGCGGGCCGGGCAGCCCGTCGACGACGACCACCGGCCCCTCCTCCTCCGACGCCAGTTCGCCGGCGAGGTCCAGGGCGATCACGCTCGTGGTGCGCGCGCAGCCGAGTTCCAGCAGCGACACGGCGTCCGCCGAGGCGCGCACGCTGCGGGCCAGGGTCGCGGTGAGCCGGGTCCTGGCCGCCCTGGTCCGCCGGCGCTGCCACCGCCCGGCGGACCTGCGGGGCACGCCGCGCAGCTCCGCGATGACCGAGGCACCGAGGTTCGCCGCGATCTCCCGGCGCAGCACCGGGCGGTCCGCCACCACCGCGCCGACGGCGGCCACCGCGAGCCCGAGGACGAGTCCGAGGACGAGCCCGAGCGCGGCGTCGGTGGCGGCGGTCTTGGGCAGCGACTGCCGCACCGCGCGCGGGGCGTCCACGATCTGCGTGCCGGCGACGAGCCGGGGCGTGCCCACGCCCGCCTCCGCGGCGCGCTGACTGAAGTCGGCGATCCGCGACATGAGTTCGGACCGGCTGGTGTCGAGCGACTCCCGGCTCGCCGCCGTCTTCGGGTCGTTCTGCTGCGAGGCCTCCCCGATCGACTTGTTGACCTGGGCGAGTTCCTCGCGCAGCCGGTCGCGCTGGTCGAGGTAGGCCTTGGCCTCGGCGTCCGCGGCCTCCTGGATCCGCCGGACGTGGTCCGCGACGAACGCGTCGGCCAGCGCCTTGGCCCGGGCCACCGCCTCCGCGTCGCTCTTTCCCGTCACGTTGATCTGCAGGAGGTTGTTGGTCAGGCCGGCGCCCGCGTAGTCCCGCATGAAGTCCTCGGGCTTCGCCGCGGATCCGAGGGCTTGCAGGGCCTTGCCCGCGATGCCCGTGGTCTGGAGCAGCGCGGCGTCGGTGCGGATCAGCGTTCCGGGGTCGTTCGGCTGGTCGGCCTGGTGGGCGACCAGCACCTTGACCGTCGCGCTCGGCGCGGGCGGCCGCAGGACGGCCACCGCCGCACCGGCCAGCAGCCCGAGCAGCGCCATGACGCACCACAGCCGGCGGCGCCTGCGCACCGCGACCACCAGCGACTGCAGATCCAGCAGCGGGGCGGGGGCCGACGGCTCCGGCGTCGTACTCGTCGTCACTCCGGGCCCCTTCTCGCGTCGTCGCCGACGGCGAGCACCGGCACGGCACCCTCCGGGTGGCGGTCGGCGGAGCGCCCCGGTCGGGCCAGGACCGGCTCCGCGACGACGACGCCGACGACCTCGTGGCCGGCGTCCGCGCACGCCCCGGCGACGTCGGCGAGCTCCCCCGCGGTCCAGTCGCCCGCGCTGAGCACGACCACGGCGCCGGACTCGCCGTCGTGGTCCGGCACCAGCGGCCGGGACACCGACACGTCCACCGCCCGCAGCACGGGATCGCCCGCTGCCTCTGCGACGAGCTGCCCGGCGGCCCGGCGGGCCGTCTCGTCGCCCTCCGGGACGACGACCAGCAGCCGCCCGGGGGACGGCAGTCGGTCCCGCAGGCGGGCGCACACCCGCCGGTAGCGGAGCTGCCGGCCGGCCTCGTCGCCGGAGACGCGCGGGGCCGGCAGGTCCCACCGGACGTCCGTGCCCAGCAGCCGGCGGACCAGGGCCCGGGGGCCACGGCCGTCGGCCCGGTGGGCGGACCGGTCACCGGGGACGTCGACGGCACCGAGGAGCACCGAGCCCAGCGCCGCGGCGATCTCCGGTCCGGTGCGCAGCCGGCGGCTCGTCCGCCCGGCGGCGAGGTGGCCGACCAGCGCGACCAGGAAGAACAGCAGCGCCCCGGCGGCGACGAGCTGGATCCTCGTCGGCGGCGCCTCGCCGGACGGCCGGGGCGCCGACCCCATGACGACCATGTTGGCCTTGTTGGCGGCCGGGTCGACCTGGTCCAGCTTCTTGATGGCGTCCTGCAGGGCGGTGCGCAGCTTCGCCAGCTCGGTACGGGTCGACACGCTGTCCACGGTCTGCCCCGGACCGGCCGCGGCGGCGAGGTCGCTGATGTTGCGGCCGGCCTGCAGCACGAGCTGGCGCAGCGCCTCGGGCTGCGCCGCCTCGGGGTCGGTGCTGTCGCCCGCGACGTGCGAGGCGAACGCGACGAACTGATGGGCCACCTGGTCGGAGAGCTGCTGCGCGCGCTCCGGGGTCTCGGCCGTGCCGGAGATCTTGATGATGTTCCCGTCCGACGCCGTGGCGCTCACCCGGTCCTGGAGCTTGGTGCCGGTGACGCCGGTCCAGCCCAGGGTGGCGGCCGCCCGGTCGACCACCACCGAACTGGTCGCGATCTGGGCCTGCGTCAGCAGCTCGCGGTCCTGCCACACCCCCGGCAGCAGGACCGACGCCGACGTCGTGTAGCGCGGCGGGAACAGCAGGGACGTGCCGTACCCGACGAGCGCACCCACCACGGCGAGGACAGCCAGGAGCCGCCACCGCCGTCGGAGGATCCGGCCGACCGTGACCAGGCGGATCGTTTCGTCGCTCAACGCCGAGGCCTTCTCCCTGCCCGACGGCCCGGGGTGCGGCTGCCGTTCACGAGCGGACGGCAGGCGGCGGCGTAGGCGTCGAGCAGCGCGCGCTGGGAGTTGCGCCAGGCGAGCGGCCCGTTGATCCGCTCCTGGCCGAGCTTGCCCATCCAGGCCCGCTTCTCCGGATCGTCCATCAGCAGCGCGACGAGCCGGGCGAACTCGGCCTCGTCGTTCGCGGGCGCGTAGACGGCGGCGTCACCGGCGGAGACCCGTGCCTCCCGCAGGTCGAACGAGACGATCGGCCGGCCCATGACCATGTACTCCAGGACCTTGTTCATGGTCGACACGTCGTTGAGCGGATTGCGCGGGTCGGGCGAGAGGCACACGTCCGCACTGGACAGGTAGCGCACCAGGTCGGCGTCCGGGACGCGCCCGGTGAACTCCACCTGCTCCGCGAGCCCGAGCCGCCGGGACAGCGCCACCATCTCGTCGAAGGTGTCGCCGCCGCCGACGAACACCGCGTGCCAGTCGGTCCGCCCGAGGTCGTCGCGCAGCTTCGCGAGCGCCCGCAGGGCGTAGTCGACGCCGTCCTGCGGGCCCATCACGCCGAGGTAGCACAGCAGATGGGGCTTGCCGCGCTTCAGCTCCGGCTCGGGCTCCACCGGCCGGAACCGCTCGGTGTCGGGCGCGCTGCGCACCACGAACACGTCCTCCGGCCGCAGACCGCCGCGGCGCAGCGCGACGTCCCGGTAGCTCTCGTTCGTCGCGAGCACGACGTCCGCGGCCCGGTAGGTCAGCCGTTCCAGTGCGCGCACGCCGCGGTAGAGCAGGTCCTCGCCGCGGTCGAACCGGGACAGGTACAGCTCGGGCACGAGGTCGTGCTGGTCGAAGACGAACCGCGCGCCGCGCCGCTTCAGCCACAGGGCCGGCAGGAACAGCAGGTCGGGCGGGTTGCAGGCGTGGACGACGTGGACCGGGCCGACCTTGCGGGCCAGCCGGGCCGTGTGCCACAGCGCCGTTCCGTACTCCCGCAGGTAGCCGGCCGGTCCGCCGGTGGCCGCCCGCAACGGGTAGCGGTGGATCCGCACCCCGTCGATCTCCGCCTCCGGCTCGGTGTCCCGCTTGGTGCCCTGCGGACAGATGACGTGCACCGTCCAGCCGGCGTCGCGCAGCGTCGTGCACTCCTGCCACACCCGCCGGTCGAACGGCACCGACAGGTTCTCCACCAGGACCAGCGCGCGACGGCCCCGCCCGTCGCCGCCGGCCGCGTCACCAGGCAAGGCCCGCGTACCCCGGCTCGGCCCGGCGCGCCTCGGCGTCGGGCAGGCGGACGAGGTCGACGATCGAGGGGCCGTCGCCGCCGTGCGGCAGCGCGGACAGCACCGCGGGGTCCTTCGTCCCGACCACGCACACCTCGGCGTGGTCGAGCACCTCGTCGACGGACTGGGCGAGCAGCTGCGCGAGGTGCGGCAGCCGGGTCTCGATGTACTCGCGGTTCGCGCCGAGCAGCCGGGAGAGGTTCACGTTGGGGTCGTAGATCCGCAGGTCGTAGCCCTTGCCGAAGAGCCGCTCGGCCAGCTCGACGAGCGGGCTCTCGCGGAGGTCGTCGGTGCCGGGCTTGAAGGACAGGCCGAACAGGCCGACCCGGCGCTTGCCGGTGCGCTCGACCAGCTCCACCGCGCGCTGGAGGTGGTCGGCATTGGAGGGCAGCACGTGGGAGAGGATCGGCACCGAGACGTCGGCCCGCCGTGCCGCGTGGACCAGGCTGCGCAGGTCCTTGGGCAGGCAGGAGCCGCCGAAGGCGAAGCCGGGCCGCAGGTAGGCGGGGCTGATGTTGAGCTTGCGGTCGGCCAGGAACACGTCCATCACCTGGTGCGAGTCCACCCCGAGCGCCTGGCACACCGCGCCGAACTCGTTGGCGAAGCCGATCTTGAGGCCGTGGAACGCGTTGTCCGCGTACTTGATCGCCTCGGCCGTCGGGACCGGCACCCGGAACACCTCGCCGGGCAGCTCCTCGTACAGCGCCGCGACCACGTCCCCGCTCGCCGGGTCGAGCTCGCCGATGACGGTCTTCGGCGGGTCGAAGAAGTCCCGCACGCTCGTGCCCTCGCGCAGGAACTCCGGGTTCACCGCGACCCCGAAGTCCGTCCCGGCCGTGCCGCCGGCGTGCTTCTCCAGGATCGGCACCAGCAGGTTCAGGCAGGTGCCCGGGAGCATGGTGCTGCGGAACACGACGGTGTGCCGCCCACCCCGCCCGCCCCGCTCGGCCACCACGGCGCCGATCTGCTCGGCGACCCGCTCCAGGTACGTGGTGCACAGGCCGCCGTTGGGCTCCGACGGCGTGCCCACGCAGACCAGCGACACCTCGCTGCCCAGGACCGCCTCGCGGACGTCGGTGGTGGCGCGCAGCGCCCCGGTCCGCACCATCTCGGCGATCAGGTCGCCGATCCGCTCCTCGACCACCGGGGCCTTGCCGTCGTTGACCAGGTCGACCTTCACCTGGTTGACGTCCACGCCGATGACCTCGTGCCCCAGACTGGCCAGGCACGCGGCCGACACGCAGCCCACGTAGCCGAGCCCCAGGACGCTGACCCTCATGACCCGTTCCTCCCCTCGGGCAGGCCGATCCGGCCTGCCGTCCACGTGCCGTGCCGTGCGTTGTCGCGTCGTGCGTCGTCGCGTTGTGCGTTGTCGCGTTGTGCGGCGCCCCTGGCGGCTAGTACGCCCCCTGCCCCTGGAGCACCGCCCGCAGGGTCTTCCACAAGATCACCGTGTCCAGGGCCAGCGACCAGTCCTCCACGTACCGCAGGTCCAGCCGCACCGCCTCCTCCCACGGCAGGTCGCTGCGCCCGCTGATCTGCCACAGGCCGGTGAGCCCGGGCTTGACGAGCAGTCGCCGCCGGATGTCCGGTCCGTACGCGGCGGACTCCTCCGGCAGCGGGGGCCGCGGGCCGACCAGCGACATCGACCCGGTGAGCACGTTGAGCAGCTGCGGCAGCTCGTCGAGCGAGTAGCGGCGCAGCACCCCGCCCACCCGGGTCACCCGCGGGTCCCGGCGGAGCTTGAACAGCAGGCCGGCGCCCTCGTTGCGGTCGGCCAGCGCGGCCCTGGCCCGGTCCGCCCCGGCCACCATGGTGCGGAACTTGACCAGGGTGAACTCGCGGCCGTCCTTGCCGACCCGGTGCTGGCGGTAGAACGCCCCGCCCCGGCTGTCCGCCAGCACGAGCAGCCCGACGAGCAGCATCAGCGGCGCGAACAGGACCAGCAGGACAGCGGCGCCCAGCCGGTCGACGACCTCCTTGACGGCCCGCCGGCCCCCCGTGAAGGTCGGCATGCTGACCCTCAGCATCGGGATCCCGAGCACCGCGTCGACGTGCAGCCGCGGTCCGGCCACCTCCATCAGCACCGGGGCCACGACCATCTCGGCGTCGCTGCCTTCGAGCTTCCAGGCCAGCCGCTGCAGCCGGTCCGGCGTCCAGTACGGGTCCGGGGTGACGGCGACGACCCGGTAGCCGTCGCGGCGGACGTGGTTGGCCACGTCCGTCAGCCGGCCCACGACCGGCACGCCGTCCAGCCGGTCACCGCCCAGCCCGAGGGCGTACGGCGTGCAGACCGCCTCCACCCGCCAGCCGAGGTGCGGGAACTTGCGGGTCCGGGCGATCAGGTCGCGCATGGTGGCCGGGCTCCCGGCGGCCAGCACCGGGCGCAGGCACCGCCCTTCTTTCCGCTGCTTGTGCAGCCACAGGCGCAGCAGGTACCGCTCGGTCATGGTGACGCCCGTGATCGCCGGGATCGCGACGAAGATCCAGAGCTTGATGTTGGTCGAGGTGAGGGCGATCCCGCCGAGCGACAGGACGACGGCCGCCGCGAACAGCGCGCGTCCGAGCCGGCGGAACTCCTCGGCCCCTTGGCCGAGCACGGCCGGCGCCCACGACCGGGTCGTCGCCAGCGCCGCGAGCACCAGGAGTTCGGTGCCGAAGGCGAGGATCCCCCACTTCTCGTGCCAGTTGGCCGCGTCCCTGACCCCGAAGAACCCGCCGATCGCCGCCACCACGAAGGCGGTGGTCACGGTGTCGCCGATGATCACCGTACGGCGGTACTGCTGCTCCCAGTCACTCTCGGGCCGCCCGATCCTCCCGTTCACCGGGCGCCCCCGCACCGCCTGGAACGGGCGGACTAATTCCCCCTCCCCCTGCTCGACAGCCCCTTCCAGGTCACCAGTGGGTTCGACGTGCTCGCTCCACACGATTCCTCCCCCCGGGAGGCTCGCGCCTCCCGCACCTGATTCCTCCCCTTCGGGAGGCCCCGCCGCCTCCCGTGCCGCGCTGTTCCTACCGCCGGGAGGTCCCGCTCCCGGGCATGGCGAAATCGGCTCCTGCAGCGCTACGTGTACATCCCCCAAAAAGCACCGACGGACCCGTACGTCCTGCCGGAATCCCGAAATGGACGGGAATCCGCCGGCGGTCGCTCTCCACACTCGAAGCCCGATTTCCGGGCGCCGGGAATTCACCGCCCCCACGGCTGCCGCCGGGACGCGACTACCGGCCATGCGCAGCGCCGGACCCGTGAATCATCGATCGTCGCCCCGCGTCGAACCGAGCGAAGTGGACATCAATGTAGAGCATCGGGGGCACCCAAAGTGGGGGATGTGTGAAACACGTGCACGAGAGCTGAATCTTGATCTACCGGGCGGTGACCACCGGAGGGCGCCCCGGAGCCGCCGGCGTACGGGGTGACCTGTGACGACGGGGATACGCAGAGCCCTCACGCGCGATGATCCGGAGACCTCCCGTCGTGGCCACCGACAGCGCGTTCAGGACATGGGCCCGAGGTCCCGCCGCCGCGGATGACCAGGCCGTACCGGGGATCGGGCCGTTCGAAGCGGCGTTCGACGACGCCGGGGAACCGGCGGACGGACCGATCGATTCCGGACAACCGACTGCCGCCGCCCCTTCCCCCACCCGCCAGGAGCCTCCGTGATCACTCGCCGAACCGTGCCGGGCGCCTCCGGCACGACCGCGGTGGCGGCGGTCCCGCGTGGGG